>NZ_BAAGTH010000011.1:0-211049 GCF_054782015.1 Salinifilum aidingensis
CGGCCACCGCCCGATCCACATCAGCGGCCGTGCCCGCAGGCACACCGCACAACACCTCCTCCGAACACGGATCAACCACCTCGATCACGCGGTCCGACGAAGCCTCCACGAACTCCCCGTCCACGAAAAGCCGGGACGGGGGAAGATCCGCGCTCGCAGACCACGATCGCGCATCGGTGGCTCGGCGGACCGCGGCGGTCGTGGATTCAGCTGAGGTGCTCATGGGAATGCTTCCTCCATCGTTGCGTCATTTCGGGAAAAAGCCCGGGGCGGTTCGAACGAAATCGTTGGTCCCGGCGGGATGCACCGGCGCAGGACCACCGGTGCTGCGCGATTGCGGCTGCGCTGCACCGGTGCTGCGCCCGCAGTTCGCTTTCCAGGTACGGGCCGGATCGGTGCGCGGATCCGTCCCGGGCGTTCGCGCCGCGGTTTTCCGCGGTGCGGGTGGTCGTGCGGACGGTCAGTCCAACTTCGCGATCAGCGACGCGATGGTCTCGGCCGGCGCGGGATCGGTTTCGAGCAACGGGCTGCGGGGTTTTCCGGCGGGGAACCCGGTTGCGTTCAACGCGGTCTTGACGGCGGGGATGAACGGGGCGGACATCATCGCGTCCATGAGCGGGTAGATCCGGGACCACTCGGCGCGTGCGCGGTCGAATTCCCCGGCGCGCACCGCCCGGTGGATGGAGACCAGCTCGGCCGGGATCGCGTTCGCCGTACCGGCCATGACGCCGGCCGCGCCCTCGGTGAGCGCGGAGAGCAAGAAGCTGTCCCAGCCGACGAAGGTCGAGATGACGTCGCCGTGGTGGTGGATGAGCTGCCCCACTTGCGTCATGTCGGCGCTGGTGTCCTTGATGTAGCGGATGTTGTCGACCTCGCGGGCGAGCTGCCCGACCAGCTCGGGTGCGAGGTTGACACCGGTCGCACCGGGGAGGTTGTAGAGCATGACCGGCAGGTCGACGCTCTCGGCCACCGTGCGCAGGTAGCGGCGGGTTTCGTCGAGCGTGAGCGGCTCGTAGTACGGCGTGACCAGCATCAGGACCGAGGCGCCGACGTCCTGCGCGTGCTGCGACAGCTCGATCGCCTCCGCCGTGCTCACCGCACCGGTCTGCGCCACGACCGGCACGCGCCCGGCCGCCTGCTCGACCACGGTCTCCACGACCAGGCGCCGTTCCGCACCGCTCATCGCGGCGAACTCCCCGGTGGAGCCGCAGGCGACGACACCGTCGACGCCGCCCTCGATGGTGCGGTCGACCAGGCGCCGCACGTTGCCCACGTCGATCTGCTCATCGTTCGTGAACGGTGTGGCCAGCGCGGTGAGAACACCGCTCAATTCCGGATTCATCAGGATCTCCCCTCGGGATGCGGTGCGGTCCGAACCGATCGACCGGTGTCGGACGGTGGTGTCTGGGTTTCGGATTCGGGCGGAGGACTGCTCGACGGGCACTACTCGGCGGGCACGGGCGGGAGCTCGGTGCGGCCGCCCTGCCGTTCGGTGGCCAGCAGGCTCTGGATCTCCCGGGCCGCGGAAAGCCCGGTCTGGACCGCTGTTTCCGAGTAGAACGTCCCGAGGTAGTCGCCGGCGAGGAACACGCGGCTGCTGCGCCGGGACAACGCCGGTTGCAGCTTTCCGCGTCCGGGGAAGCAGTAGGGCGCGCCGGTGGGCCAGCGCTGCACTTGTGCCTCGACGACCTTGCCGGCGGACCCGGGGAGCACCTCGTCGAGGTCGTCGAGGTAGGTCTTGAGGATCTCGTCGTCGTCGCGTTCGAGGAGCTCGCGCGCCAGACTGCCCGGTGAGAAGGTCATGATGCTGCTGCCGGGCCGTCGTTCCACCTCTCCCGCCCGCGCGACGTTGGACATGTTCAACGCGATGTTGAACGAGCGCTTCGGCGTGGCGATGCCGTACGCGTCGTCCCAGACCTGGCGTTCGGTCTCGCCGGTGAGGAACGCCGCGCTCACGTACGGCCCGTAGACCACCTTCGACAGCGCCTCGCGCACGTCGGGGTCGAGGTCGACCGCGATCCGGTGCCCGACGGTCGCGGGGGTGGCCAGCACGACGCTCTTCGCCTCGACTTCCTTGTCGACCCCGTCCTGCCGGTAGCGGACGACGACCGAATCCTGCTTGTGCACGATCTCGTCGACGGCCGAGTTCAACTCGACGCGGTCGGACAGGGCCGCGGCGATGCCTTCGGTGAGCGTGGCGGGCCCGCCGAGGATGTTCTGCGAAAGGCCACCGCCGATGTTCCACACCAAGCTGAAGTAACCGACCCCGGCTCCGGCGGAGATCTCGTCGATGTCCGCGGAGGAGCGGGTCACGGTCGGTTCGAACAGAGCCCCGGCGTCTTCGGGCAGTTCCCCGATGAAATCGGAGAAACTGCGATCGTTGAGAAATTCGTAGATCCGCTGCTGCCGGGCCGCCGCGTCCTCACCGGTCCGCGGCCGGACCACCCGCGAGTAGCGGGCGACGGCCAGAGCGACTTTGATCCCCGTCTTGAGCACGCCGAGGCGGGCCGACCACGTCATCGGGATCCGGAACGGATAGCTCTCCACCCGGCTGTTCAGCAGCAGTTTGCCGTTCATCGCCAACCCGGCCAGCGACCCCGGCACTTCCACGGCATCGGTACCGGTTTCGCCGAGCAGCCGGGCGGTCGCCGAATCGCCGCCGGCGAAGACGTGCCCGCCCCAGTTGAGCCAGTACGGTCCACGGCGTTCCGAGCGGATGCGCCCGCCGACCCGCCCTTCTGATTCGAGCAGGAGCGAGTTCCAGTTCCGCAGTCGCCACGCGGCCGACAGCCCGGCGATTCCGCCACCTACGACGACGACGTCTTTCATCGAAAACAGCCTTCCTGGAAATCCTGCGAACGCCCCGCCGCACCAGAGCGAGGCACCGATCACGTGACGCGACGGTCTGCGGACCTCGCGCGATGGCGAACGCGCTGCTGCTGCGTTGTCGGGCAGGCGGGGTCTGGTTGGTCGGGTGGGAATTCACGGTTTTTTGCGGGCATCGACGGGGTGACCGCCGGATTGCCACGAAGTATGGGAAGAAGGCCGTTCGCCAACAACGCTCGTGCATCCCGTTCCGGCATCAGGCTGGTGCTGAGTCACAAGTCGTCGTATTCTTGGTCGGCATGGCAGGACGCCCGCCCGACGCGGTGGTCCTCAGCGAGGACGAACGTGCCGCGCTCCTGAGCTGGACCCGCAGTCGCAAGTGCTCGCAGGCCCTGGCGCTGCGTGCCCGCATCGTGCTGGCCTGCGAGCAGCAGGGCACCAGCAAGGCCGTGTCCGAGCAGCTCGGCGTGTCCCCGGACGCGGTGCGCCGGTGGCGCTCGCGGTACCTCGCCGAAGGCCTGGAGGGCCTCGCCGAGCGGCGCCGCCCCGGCCGTCCGCCGCGTTTCGACGAGACCCTCGTCAGCGAGGTGCTGGTCCGCCTCCTCGAACCGGCCCCCTCCGGGCGCCGGTGGTCGACGCGCTCCATGGCCACCGCGGTCGGGGCCAGCCAGGCCACGGTGAGCCGCATCTGGCGCACCTACCGGCTCGGCGCGAAGCAGGCGCACCCCTCCGCGGGGGGCGGGGCCGACCGCGCCCCGCTGCCGAACCGCATCCGCGATGTGGTCGGACTGTTCCTCGCCCCGCCGACGCGGGTCCTGGCCGTCGCGGCCGACGAGGACGCAGCGCCCTCCCCGGAGGGCGGGGCGGCGGAGTCGACCGCCTCGATGCAGCGCCGCACCGGGGAGGCCCGCGAGGTCCTCGCGGTGGCGAACGCGTTCGCGCAGGTCGGCAGCGACGCGGAGGCCGGCGGTTCCCAGCGGTTCACCTCGTTGCGGGCGTTCCTCGAACGCCTGCAACGCAGCGTGCCGGCCAGCATGGCGGTCCACCTGCTCGTCGACGGGTTCACTGCTGCAGATCAGGACGCGCTGGCGGACTGGTTGCAGGCGCACCCGCGACTCCACCAGCACGTCGTGCCCCCGGAGGGCTCCTGGCTCGGCGAGGTCGACGCCCTCCTGGCGCGCAACCCGCTGCCCAGCGATGAGCACGTGCTCGGCTTCAGCGCATCGCTGGCGGGGCTGCGGGAGGACATCCGAGCCTGGTGCAGCAGCTCGACCCCACCGGCACGGCCGTTCACGTGGACCAAGAGCCCGCGCTCCCTCTGGAGCGGCGACCAGGACTACCACGGCCTCATTTATGACTCAGATCAGCTGAATGCTGTGCAAACCAGTGACTCCGCCCGGGACGGCCGCGAAGCCGCCGAGCCATCCGCGGCCTCGGGCTCGTCACCCCCGCGAATCGCCGACCGCGTGGCCGCGCTCGTCCGCGAGGAACTCGCGGGCGGGAGGTTCAAACCGGGTGAGCGCGTCAAGGAAGCCCCCTTGGCAGCCAGGCTGGGCGTCTCCCGCGGGCCGGTGCGCGAGGCCCTGCGGGTCCTCGCCGAGGAGGGCATGCTCGAACTGCTCCCCAACCGCGGAGCCGCCGCTCCCCACGTGAGCGCCGAGAACATCATCGACCTGTACGCGCTGCGCGCCTCGGTGGGGAGTTTGCTGATGCGCCGCATCGCCATGCGCCCCCGCTCCGAGCTGCGTCCGGTCCGCACCGCCCTGGCGCAGGTCCAGTCCGTCGCCCGGGACGAGGACCGCGCCCAGATCGGCGAAGCCGACCTCAGGTTCCAGGACGTGGTGGCGCGGACGACCCGGCTGCCCCAGGCGGGCATGATCTTCGAACGGCTCACGATGCGCCTGCGGATGTTCAACTCCGCGCTGCAGCTGGACTGGGCCGAAGTGGTCGACCTCATCGCGCGCGAGGACGCGGGGATCTACGAGGCGGTGCACAACGCCGACGGCGCCGAAGCCGCCCGGCGCTGGCGGGTGAAGATCGAGCGCAGCGTCCGCTACATGGTCGCCCAGCTGCCGCAAGACCACTTCGACCCCAACCTCTGGGTCACCCTCGCCGGCAAGCCTCCCCTCCGCCGCGACGATCCGCGGGGCGTCCACTGAGCACACCGGTCACCTCGGGGACCAGCCCTCCGGAGCCGCTGCCGCACACCTCGGCGCCGCGACGGCGCAACGGGGCACCGCACCGGAGGGCGGGTGCTCGCCTCGGGTCAGCGCTGCGCCGCGTCGGGCCGGGGGTCCGACGAGCCCTGGCGGCGGATCCGAGCCCGCTTGGCCACGTTCCGGCCGATCCCCCCGTCGCGCGGCCGTCCTGCTGGTACCGCGCCAACGACCGCGCACTGCCCCGCTGCGTCCAAACCCCTCCCGTTTCGCGTGGAGCTCGGCCGGACCCCGTCGTCATCGACGAGAACACCCGGGAACCGAGGTCGCACCGGGGCCTCAGCACCGGGGCGCGCGCCGGTCGGCCGGACCATCATCGACGAGCACGCGCCGCAGCGATCGATGCAGCATGGGGAAGGTGACGGAGGTGAAGTGATGACCGAGCAGCGCGCCGCGCGCCAACGCCGCGCCGATGGCGAGGAATCCCGCCGCGAGGTCCTCGACGCCGCCGCCGCGGTCGCCGGCGAACGCGGCTACGAGGGTACCAGCATCGCCGCGGTCAGCGCCAGGTGCGGACTCCCGGTCAGTTCGATCTACCGGCACTTCAAGGACAAGGACGAGCTGATCGCGGCCGTCATCGAACGCAGCTTCCACACCTGGCTGGCCACCGTCACCCTGCCCGACGAGGTGGCCGACACGTCGAAGGACCGCGTGGTCGAGCTAGCCCGCGACGTGGCCGGGGCGCTGCTCGAAGCACCCGGCTTCCTGCGGCTCGGCTTGATGCTGGCCCTGGAACGGCACCCCGAGGACCCCAGCGCCCGCACCGTGTTCCTCCAGCTCCGCGGCACCGCGCACCGGCACTTCGCCGACATCGTGCGCGAAGTCGAACCCTCGCTGGACGAGCACGCCGTCCAGCTGCTGACCACCTACGCCGTGGCCGCGACCGACGGGCTGTTCATCGCCAAGGAGGTCGGCGGGGACTCCGTCGACCTCGTCCGGCTCTTCGAACTCCACGCGCGCGCGATCTTCGACGCCGCCGCGCACCTCACCGGGTGACCGCGTTCGGGGCCAGCGCGCGGAAGCGCTCGCCGCTCGGTGACGAGCTGCGCCGCGCGATCGACCGCGACAACTCCCCCGCGCTGCCCCGCCTGCAACCCTGAGCCCGTGGCGACGAGGGCCGCACCGCGCGGTGCCCGGCCCGCCGCACCGGCCACCGACGCGCCCCACTTCCTCCGCGATCGTTTCCCGGTCCCGACGCACGTCCCCGTGCGGGGGTCTCCCGCGGCGGAGGAAGCGGAACACCGTCACGGCTGGAGCCGCTGGTGGGTCCAGGCAGCGGTGCCGGCGGTGCGGTCGTAGCGCAACCGCCGGTGCAACCGGTCGGGGCTGCCGTGCCAGAACTCGACGGCCTGCGGAACGAGCCGGTAACCGGTCCACTCCTCGGGGCGGCTGATCGGACCGCCCGTGCCGGCGAGCGCCTCCGCCCGGGCTTTGAGCGCGGTGGCGTCGTCGAGGGGACGGCTCTGCCGGGAGGCCGCCGTGGTCGCCCGGGCGACGAGCGGTCGCCGGGCGAACAGCTCATCGGACTCCTCGTCGGTGAGGGCCTCCACCGGCCCCTGCGCGGTGAGCTGCTGGAGCGTCTCACGCCAGTGGAAGGTCAGCGAAGCCCAGGGCGTCACGGCCAGGTCCCGTCCCTTGCGGCTGCCCCGGGAGCCGGTGAAGAGCAGTCCCCGTTCGTCGAGCTCCTTCACCAGCAGCACGCGGCTCGACGCCCTGCCCGAGCTGTCAGCGGTGGCCAGCACCGCCGCGTGCGGCTCGCGCACCTCGTGGGCGACTGCGGAGCCCAGCCAGTCGCGCATCAGCGGGTGCGGGTCCTGCGGTGGGGTGTCGAACTCGGGCAGCACCAGAGCGGTGTCACCGCCGAGGGTCTGCTCCTGCGCCGTCATGCCTGCCGTCCCTCCCGATCGCGCGTGGATGTTCCAGCCATGTGGTTCAGTTGATCGCCCGGTCGGGACCGGGGCCCGCGTTGATCAACGGTACCGGCATCTCCCGAGGCCGGGGACGGATTCGGGATTTCGAAGACCCCTCCCCCGGCCACGCGCTGAGGATCCGCACCCCCGAGCGCACCTCCCGGCCGCAGCGAAGCGCTGCATTTGCGCAGGTCACAGCATCGCTGCAACTGGCGAGCCGAGGAAGGGAGGGGGGTGTGCACGCCCCAGCCGACCATGGGTTAATCTGTATGCACAACACAGCGGGGCGGAGGACAACGCCCCGAGGCGTCGGAGTGGCGGAAAGGCAGACGCGCTAGCTTGAGGTGCTAGTGCCCTATTGACAGGGCGTGGGGGTTCAAGTCCCCCCTCCGACACCACACTCAACTCAGGTCAAGCTTGTGACCTGGGTTTTGTTGTTTTCGGCGCCGGATCGGGCCGCTGCCTCGCTCGCGCACGAGTCGTTCGATCCGGTCGGCAGCGGTTCCGGGGTCTTCGTGTTCCCAGACGCGCACGACGAGCCAGCCTGCTGTCGTGAGCTCGGCGTCCGTGTCCCGGTCGCGCCGCACCACGCCTGCGAGCTTGCGGCGCCACCACTCCCGGTTGCTCTTCGGCAGGTGTGCGTGCTCCGGGCACGAGTGCCAGAAGCAGCCGTCCACGAACACCGCGATGCGCGCCCCGCGGAAGAGGATGTCGGCCCGCCGGCGCCGGTTCGTTCCCTTCGGCGAAGCATCGACGAGGTACCTCAATCCCCGCCGGTGGAGTTCGCGGCGCAGCCGCAGCTCGGGCCGCGTGTCCCGGCGCCCCGTCCTGCGCATCACCTTCGCCGTCGCCGGGGACGATGCAGGCGGGGTGGGGCCTGGATCGACGTATTGGTAGCTGTTCATCCACGCACCCCCGAAATCGGAGTTGGTAGGAGCGAGCGGCCGCGCGCTCGCGGGGGCCGGAGTTGATTAGCAGATCGACCTCCGCGCTCGTGCGAAGTGGTGGCCGACTCGCCGGCTTTCCGTGGAGGTGAGGCGGCAGTTGGACACGTAGGCCTGTCATCAGCTGAAGGCCCTCCGCGGTTCGCAGCGCCCCCCAGCCCCTCCGGCGCCAGCCACCGCGGCTCCGGGGCGGGCAGTTCGGTGACGAGGGCGTGGGCGCGCTCCGCATCGCTCCGAAGGCGGCACGCCCGTGCGTGGCGGCTCCTGAGCCAGGCCCGCGGTTCGCGGAGGCGAGGTCCCGGTGGTGAGCGGAGCCGCCCACGCCCGCTCCACCGCCCCGAGAAGCGAGCGAACCGACCCCGACGACGCGCCGGCAGCTGCGTCACCCGACGGCGGGTAGCGCTCGCCGGGTTGGTGCTGAGCAGACTCGGAACCATGGTCAACACCGAAGACGCGTGGAAGACGCTCCAGCAGAACACCGACCTCATCAAGGTCGCGGACGCCAAGGCCGGAGCTGTCCTGGCCGCGGACGGCGTGCTCGGCGGCGTGCTGGTGAAGGCTCTGCCGGCATCGGACGGTTGGGCGGAGAGGTGGCTCTACGCGGGGCTGCTGCTCTGCGCTCTGGGGTTGG
This sequence comes from Salinifilum aidingensis, assembly GCF_054782015.1. Classification (NCBI taxonomy): domain Bacteria; kingdom Bacillati; phylum Actinomycetota; class Actinomycetes; order Pseudonocardiales; family Pseudonocardiaceae; genus Salinifilum; species Salinifilum aidingensis. The sequence goes on from NZ_BAAGTH010000011.1 coordinate 8,528, forward strand.
TGAGCTTGAGCGCCGTCTCCGCGCTCGGGGTGTTCGCACCGCGTCTCAACACGGACCGCTCCCGGTCCCTCCTCTACTTCGCCAACATCGCCCGTTGGTACCCGGCACCGGACGGTTTCGCGCCGGCCTACGGCGAACTGCTGGAAGACGGCGAGCAGCTGCAGCTGTCGCTCACCCGGCAGGTGTGGGCGACCAGTCGGATCGCACGGCGCAAGTTCCGCGCAGTCGCACCGGCCGTCTGGATGTTCGGCGCCGCGCTGCTCGTCGCGTTGGCAGCAGGCTGGACAGGGCTGTTCGTGTGACACCGCGGCGTTCCGAACCAACGCTCGACGATCAACAACTACACATCTGGGAGTGAACGACGTCGAAGTTCCCCGCAGTCCGCGCGGTTTCCGCTCATTCGTATCGAGCGAGGCCTGGGCGAGCCTGGTGCAGCATGGTGTGCGCATCGCGCACAGCGCTCGCGAGCGCGTGCTGCACCAAGGCGCTCCGGGCGGCTGGGTGCTGCTGTGCTTGTCCGGACGCTTGAAGGTCGTGCACGCCGAACCCGACGGCCGCGAACTCGCCCTCGCCGTCCGCGGCCCCGGTGACCTGATCGGCGAGTTCTCAGGGCAGGACGGAGGTCCGCGGTCGGCCACCGTGCAGGCCATCGAACCCGGCATCACCTACAAGCTCCCGGACGAGCGCTTCGGCGAACTCGTCGACCGGTTCAAGCTGGGGGCGAAGCTGAACGCTTACATACTGGGCAAGATGCGCGAAAGCGCCGCGCACGCCTGGCAACTGGCCCACCGCAGTGCGGCGGCGCGACTCGCCGACTTCCTCGCCGCGCTCATCGACGCCGCAGGTCCCGATCATCCGTGCCCGACCACCATCGCGATGTCGCAGGAAGAGTTGGCCTCGGGCCTGGGATTGGCGCGCTCAGCCGTCACCCCGGTGCTCGCCGACTGGAAAGCAGCGGGGATTGTGCGCATTTCCCGAGGAAGGCTCCACGTGAGCGACGTCACCGCACTTCGGGCTGCCAGCGGCGTCGATGTGTCCAGTTCTGGACAGAACACCGCGAGATGACCCGGCAGCCTCGATCCCGTCGGTCGCACGCCCAGACGTGAAGGAGCACTGATGGACCAGGAATTCGCAGCCGACAACGGTTCGGTCGGCGAGTACACGGGGATGCTCGCAGTGGACGTCCGCCATTTCAGCAGGCACAACGATGTCCAGCAGAAGGCGATCGCGGAGCAGTTCTTGCCCGATGTCCTCGACCAGGCCGCGAACCGCGCCGGTCTCGCGGAGATGTGGCAGCAGACCAGGTTCCGCGCTTTCCGCGGCGACGGCTACCTCCTCGGGTTCCACCCGGACCATCTGCCCGCCGTCGTCGACAGGTTCTTCGACGCCCTGCAGGCGGAGCTGCGTCGTCGTGCCGGTGAGTTCCGGGAAGCGGAGGTCGAGCTCCGACTGCGCGCAAGCCTGCACCTCGGCCCAGCGCAGTCGTTCGATGCGATGTTGGACGATTCTTCCGGAGTTGACTCCCCGTCGGGCAAGGTCATGGTCGACACGAATCGCATGATCGACGCAGCCCCGGTCCAGTCATTGCTCGACCACTCCGATCCGAACGTCACGCTCGTGGCGTCCGTGCTCTCCCGAGAGGTCATGGAACGCGTCGTGGAGGCCGGGCTGAGCACGCGGAAACCCAGCGAGTTCGTCGAAGCACCCCTCAAGGTCGAATCCAAGGAGTACACGGGTACCGGCTACTTGCGCGCACCAGTGCCATCCGGCGAACTGCTCAGCTCCGGTCTGCTGCGCGGGCAACCCACCGAGCAGGCCCAGGCGAGTGGGAGCGTGCACGAAGCCGATGTGGACGGGATGGAGATTTCGAACGTGCTCCTCGGCACCGCGGCGAAGGCCCTGCAGACCCGCGACGTGCACGGCGGGATCCACGACAGCTCGGTGCGCGATGTCAACGGTGGTGTTGCGGCAACCGGCAGCAGTTCGATTTCGGTCGGCAGGGATATTGACCAATCAACGCACAAGACCGAGCAGGAGTTCTCCGGTCGATTTCACACGAGCGGTGACGCGAATTTCGGTCCGTCAAGTGGTCGCCGCGGCGATGACGACGCGGTGGAAGGGTGAGTGCCGTGGATCCTCACGACATCGATGGGTACGCCTTGCCCGACTCACCTCCGCCGCGGGGAGGCCCCGCTCCCGCGGTGGCGCCGGGGTCGGAGAGGGAGGCCGCTCACCAACCGACGGCCTCGGCCTCCGGAAATAGCTCCTTTTCGGTCGGACGGGACCTCGTCCAGGGCGACAAAACCGAAATCATCGTGCAGGCGCGCCCCCAGAAGAAGAGGGGGCGCGGACTCCAGGACCCCGAAGCCCTGCAACGTTTGGCAGCGAGCTACGTGCCACCGCCGGGGTTGCTCGATGAACCGGCTGACGGCGAGAGCCAAACGGCCTTCCAAACGCTGCACCGGCGCCGGGTCCTGCTGATCGGCGCTCAGGGGTTCGACTGCGGCCAGTTCGCCGCTGCTCAACGGCTCGGATACGAGTTGCAGAAGACGTACTCGGCTCTCGTCGTCCGGGAGGAGTTGAGCGATCCGGGTTTCCGCATGCACGCCGACGCGTTGTTGGTGGAACGGCAACCCGCAGCAGTGCTGATCGACCTCCGCAAGTCCGAGCTGGGCGACATCAGGGAAGTCCAACGCGGTCTCGTCGAGTTCACCGAGCAGCTCGAGCAGTACCGGAGCTACTTGATCCTGCTCTTGCCACCCGAGCACACGAGCTGGTTCGAGGAGCAGTTCCCCGGGCGGACGTACCTCCTGGGGAAGCCCTCCTCAACCGCGGTGTTCGAGCACCACTTGGTGGGGGCGGACGGCCGTGCGCTCGTCGAGCGAACCGATTCGGCTCAAAGCCTGGAGCACCTGTGGCCGCCGAAGGTCAGGGAACTCGCGGAGACCGTTTCGGATCGCATCAAGCAAGGGAGCGATCCGGAACACGTTCTCCGGGGACTCCTGGACAACGAGCTGCACAGCCGAACTCCCGAGCTCCGCAAAAGGATCAAAGAACATCAGGCGAACGGCAACGCGGAGTGGCTCGCCCTCCTGCTGGCGGCATCCCTGCTGGAGAGGGCTTCGGCCAAGCACATCGTGGAAGCCTCCGATCGGATGCTCGAGCTCAACCAGGTTGAGCGGCAACAACCCGTGCCGCTGCTGCGCCTGAGCCCGTTCGTCAGGCTGGGTGACCTCGACGAGGAGTACTTCGACCCCGAAAACCGGGAGTTCCGGTTCTCGGACTTCGGAGCTCAGGTGCTGCGCCATTTCTGGCGGGAGCATCCGGATATCCGACCGCGGATGTTGGACTGGATCCGGCAGCTGCCCGATCGGATCCGCGACTTGGAACGCAACGAACTGGAAAATCTCGTTGACCGCGTCGCTGACCTGTCCGGTGAAGGAGGGGGCGGTATCCCGGTCAAATTGGCCCGTGAGTGGGCGATGACCAAGGCGGGCAAGGACTCGGGCGGAACTGAGACCTCCAACACAACCTCGGACCGCTCTCGGCGGTCCATCGCCGTGCGCCTGCTGACCACGACGGCCATGGACCCGACCCTTGGCAGGGACGTGCGGCAGAAGCTCTGGGAGTGGTCGAGGGGCGAGAGCGCCGATCTCCAGCTGATGACTGCGGAAGTGTGCGCGGGTATCGGGCAGTCTTTCCCACGAGTGGCGTTGACCCGCCTCAAACACCTGGCGAACACGGAGAACAGAACAGTTCGAAAATCGGTGCACGACGCCGTTCACCAGATCGGTATCGAACTCGATGGTTCCCAGTTCCTGCGGTACGTGTCGGAGTGGTTCGACGGTGCGTCGCCGGCACGTCTGCACCTCCTGTCGGAGGCCGTCGCGGACGTGCTGAAGGAACAGAGCGAGGAGATCGATGTCCAGGTTGCCACCTCCTTCTGGAAGCGAGCTCTCGCATCCATGCCTCCGCAGGACAGCCGGACCATCGTCCAAAGCTGGCTCCGCGCAGCATCTGCGGTTTCCCCGCGCCAGCGAGACTCCATGGTGGAATCGCTCGTGCATGCTACCGACTCAGACTCGATCGTGATCGCGCAAGTGCACCGCATCAGTTGGGGTGAGTGCGCCTCACGCGACCTGGGCGTGCTCGGGGACGATCCGATGGCCTCCGTGGTGCACCAGCTGTGGACGCGGCTGGACGAAGTCGACCCCCTCTGGCAGTAGGAGGACGAGATCGTGCCGGTGTCCCTGTGGAGGTGGCTGTTGCGGCATCGCTGGGAAGTTCGGGAAGGCATGACTTCTGCGGATTGTGAAGCCCCGCGCGAGGGCCCGTTTACGACCCGTTCGAGCGCCGACGGCCTTCCAGTTGCCAGCGCTGACGAGCCACTGCACTTCAACGTGGGGCTGTCCCTCGAAGCGAGGTGGGGCGGCAACGCATTAGCCCCTTCCTCTCCTGCGGACATAGCTTGGGCGGGGATCATCCGCCGGGCCGAGGAGGTGAGCAGGCAGCACGCGTTGACCGCCACGGACCGGTTGCGCGTCGAGCTCAACGCTGCTCTGGCCGAGTGGCGGAAGGTCGATGGGACGAACGTGTTCGCGCGCGGTCAGTGCACCTCGACCGATGCCGATGAGGAGCTGGTGGCGGCCGTCGCCGCACGTGAAGAGGCGGCACGCCGGCACGTCGCGTTGTCGTGGCAGAGCCAGCAGCGCACCCACCAGGAGGCGAGGATGTCCTCGGTGCTCCTCGATCCGCTCCGGGCGACGGCATCGTGGTTCCTCGACAACCAGGACAAACCCGAGAAGGTGGTGACCGTTGCCGAGCAGTTCCGCGACTTGCGGGAAATCCTGAACACTGCCACGCGATCGGACTCGGCAGGAGGGTTCGTCGACGAGATGTTGGCAGCCGCCGACCAGGAGGAGCGAATCCTCTTGATCAACACGCTGCAGAAGATGTTCGCCAAGTACGGCCGAGAGGATTTGTCCGCTCGGTTGGAGGAGCTTGAAGGGGGCGGAACGAGCGACCAATAGGATTCCCCTCAGGTCGGGAAGCTCCGACGTGCGGGGCGGGGAGCCGCCCCGCACGTCGTGTGCGAAAGTCTTGCTCGTTGCGCATTCGCCCGTGACGATCTCGTCCCTGCATGGTCTCGGCGCCGGGGCGGTGATGCCACCACGATCACTCGGGATCGCGCAGCTCGATCCGTGTGGTCAGCGCGCAACTCGCCCCTCCGACATGACGAAACCCCACACTGCGAGAGTCCGGTTTGATCCGGACTTTCGCGGTGCGGGGTTTCTTCGTGGTATGTGTTCGTGAATCCGAGGGCGCGACGGACAACCTCCGTGCTTGCTGGTGCTGCGGGCGAGTGGCGGTACCCGCCGCATCGCCGTCCGGGTGCACGGCGACCACGCCCATCTCAACCGGTCAGAGCGAAGTGCGTATCAGCTGCTGCCGGGTGGACCAGGAGCGGACACTGGGTCAGCTGGTGGAGGGGGTCGGTGATGGCGCCGGACGTTCCCCCGAGCCGCGTTGGATCAACCGGGTCGGCAACGAGACCCGTTCGGGCGCACCGGTGCCGTCCTCGAGCCGCCGCAGCGCGATCCGGCCGGCGTGGTAGCCCATCTCCCGGGGATCGTTGGCGATCACGCTGATGCCCAGGGGCTCGCCGAGGTCGAAGTCGTCGAAGCCGACGAAAGCGCACGCCGGATCATCTCGCAGCAGCGTGCTGACCGCTCCGACGCTGATCCGGTTGTTGAGGGCGACGATGGCGCTCGGCGGGTCATCGCGGGCGAGCAGGTCGGCAGTCGCGGAGGCGGCGGACGCTACGTCGTGGATGCTCCCCAGGACGAGCGTTTCGTCCGGTTCGATACCGGCCTCGGTCAGCGCCCCGCGGAACGCGGAGATCCTCTCCGCGGCGGTGAAGAGCTCGGGGCTGTCCGCCAGGGCAGCGATGCGCCTGTGGCCACGTGCGGTCAGCTCGTGCACCGCCTTCCGGACGTCGGTGCGGTTGTCCCAGAGCACGCTGTCGGCAACCACCGTGACCGGCGGTCGGTCCAGGAAGATGATCGGCAGCCCCCGGTGTCGTTCCCCCTCGAGGTAGCTGTGGTCGGCCGACGCGGGAACCAGCATCAGGGCGGTGACGCGGCGCTCGAGCATCGCCTGCACAACGACCTTCTCCCGCTCCGGTTCGTCGTCGGTCGAGGCGATGATGAGCTCGAGGTCGTGCTCGCGGAGGGCGTGATCGACGCCTGCGGCGAGCTGGGAGTAGAAGGGGTTGTCGAGGTTGCCGATGACCAGTCCCACGGCGCTGGTGCGCGCACCCTGCCGCAGCTCGCGCGCCAGCCGGTTCGGCCGGAAGTTCAACGCCGCGGCCGCTGCGAAGACGCGCTCACGGGTGTCCGCGCGCACGTTGTTCTCCGCGTTGATCGCCCGCGCCACCGTCTTGGCGCTCACCCCGGCCAGGCGGGCGACATCCTGCAGCGTGGTGTGCCCCTGCCGTTGGGGGAGATCAGCTGTCATGTCCGCCTCCTTCCTCAGCCGTGACTCTAGCCTCGGACGACGGGCACCCCGCATCGCCCGCTCCGTGTCCATCGATGTCACGCACGCCGTCCGGTTCCCCGCGCGACCGTGATCACACCGGTGGCCCGTGGTGATTGCCAGTGGGTTCCGACGCGGCGAGCGCCGCAAGCATGCGAGACGTTCCATTGACATCGATGACATCGCTGCTAAGTTGACGTGCCAACCGCGGGGTCAACCACGACGAAACAGGCCCCCGGCAGGTCACCACGAAGGAGCGAACAGATGTCCAGTCCCGGCGACCGCGCCTACCTCGCCGCGCAGCGGGCCGATCTCCTGCGGTTCGCCCGGGGCGCCCGTCACGAGCTCGGTTTCGGCTGGCTCGACGACGCCGGTCAGCTCCTCGCGGAGCGCCCCGTCGAACTGTGGATCACCTGCCGGATGACTCACGTGATGAGCCTCGGGGCGCTCGCCGACGAACCCCCGGCCCCCGGAGGACCCGACCGGACCACCCTCACCGCGTTGGCGGCCCACGGCGTGCGTGCGCTCACGACCACCCTGGCCGACGACGAGCACGGCGGCTGGTTCGCCGCGGTGGGGCCGCGCGGTCCGGTCGAGGACGCCAAGGAGGCCTACCCCCACGCGTTCGTGTGCCTGGCCGCCAGTTCCGCGGCAGCGGCGGGGATCCCCGGTGCCGACGCCCTGCTCCGCGATGCCGCCGCCGTGCACGAGCGCCACTTCTGGGACGACGAGGCGGGACTGGCGGTCGAGAAGTGGGATCGCACCTGGACGACGCTCGACGACTACCGCGGCATCAACGCCAACATGCACACCGTCGAGGCCTACCTCGCCGTCGGGGACGTCCTCGGCGATCCGGTGTGGCGCCGCCGCGCCGGCCGGATCGCCGCCCGCGTCGTCGACTGGGCGCGGGCCAACGACTGGCGCATCCCCGAGCACTTCGACTCCTCCTGGACACCGATGCTCGACCACAACCGCGAGCATCCGGCGGACCCCTTCCGCCCGTACGGCGCCACGGTCGGCCACGGGCTGGAATGGGCCAGGCTGCTCGTCGCGGTCAACGCGAGTCTCGGTCAGGCGGCACCGGAGGGTCTGCTCGAGGCCGCGATCGCGCTGACTGACCGCGCCGTCGCCGACGGCTGGGCGGCCGACGGTGCCGACGGGTTCGTGTACACCACCGACTGGCAGGGCCGCCCGATCGTCCGGGAACGCATGCACTGGGTTCTCGCCGAGGCGATCAACACGGCCGAGACCCTGCGCCGGGTCACCGGCGAGGAGAGGTACGCCGACCTCGCCGACCGCTGGTGGGACTACGTCGACCGCTACCTGGTCGACCACGAGCACGGCTCCTGGCGGCACGAGCTCGACCCCGACAACCTCCCCAGCGCCGAGGTGTGGCCCGGCAAGCCCGATGTCTACCACGCCTACCAGGCAGCGCTCCTGCCCGAGCTCCCGATCGCCCCCTCGTTCGCCGCGGCGCTGGCCGACAGCAGTCGAGGCCGAGCCACGACCGCACCCACTGCCCGGCCTCGGACCGAGGAAGGTTCCCCGGCATGAAGGACCGCACCGCACCGACCCCGGCACGCAATCCTGCCGGGAGACAGCTCGCGCTGCGCAGCGCCGTCATCGCCGCTCTCGGCGGTCTGCTGTTCGGCTTCGACACCGCCGTGATCTCCGGCACCACCGACGCGCTGACGCGGGTGTTCTCCCTCAGTGCGGCCGGGCTCGGCTTCACCGTCGCGACGGCCCTGATCGGCACCATCGCCGGTGCCGCCGCGACCGCGATCTGGAAGCCGGCCGACCTGATCGGACGCAAACGGGTCCTCTACGTGATCGGGATCCTCTACCTGGTGTCGGCCCTCGGCTCCGCCCTCGCTCCCGACTGGGTGTCCTTCATGGTGCTGCGCTTCGTCGGCGGTATCGGGGTGGGCGCGGCCGCCGCGGTCGCCCCGATCTACAACGCCGAGATCGCGCCGCCCAAGCTCCGCGGCCGCATGGTGGGACTGTTCCAGTTCAACATCGTGCTCGGCATCCTGCTGGCCTACCTCTCGAACTACGTCGTGCTTCAGCTGGCGCCCGAAGCGACGGGCTGGCGGTGGATGTTCGGCGTTGAGGCGTTGCCCGCGCTCGCGTTCGCGCTGTTGCTCGTCCTGGTGCCGGAGAGCCCCCGTTGGCTGATGAAGGTGGGACGTACGGAAGAGGCCGAACGCGTGATCGTCGCCCTCACCTCGGAGCCGGACGAGGCGCGGCTGGCTCGCGAGGAGATCACCGAGGCGCTCGGGAGCGACGACGCGGAGCGGCGTGCCACGTTCTTCGCCCGCCCGCACCGCAAGATCATCCTGCTCGCGTTCGCGATCGCGGCGTTCAACCAGCTCTCCGGGATCAACGCGGTGCTCTACTACGCCCCGTCGATTTTCGCGTCGGCCGGGATGGGCGAGAGCGCTTCGTTTCTCAGCAGCGGCGGTGTCGGGCTGATCAACCTGATCTCGACGATGCTCGCGCTCCTCGTGATCGACCGGATCGGACGGCGCAAGTTGATGCTCGTCGGGTCGTTCGGTTACCTGGTCACCCTCGGCGGCCTCGCGGCGACCTTCCTCAGCCAGGGCGAGGCGTTCTCCGGCGCGGCCAGCACGCTCGTCGTGGTCATGGTGATGTTGTTCGTCGCCGCGCACGCTTTCGGCCAGGGCGCGGTCATCTGGGTCTTCATCTCCGAGATCTTCCCGACCTCGATCCGCGCCCGGGGGCAGGCGTTCGGGTCACTGACCCACTGGGGGTTCGCGGCCGCCATCTCCTGGATCTTCCCGTTGCTGGCCGAGGTGGTCGGTGGAGGGATGGCCTTCGCCTTCTTCTTCGCGTGCATGGTCGTCCAACTCATCTGGGTGCTGGTGCTGATGCCGGAAACCAAGGGCGTGCCGTTGGAGAAGCTGAAGGGCGTCCTCGGAGTGCAGGAACACCCGGGCGTCCACCCGAACTCCGGTCAGTCCGGGGGTGAACCCTCCTCCCACGACTGACCGAACCGCGAACGGCGTTTTCGGGGGCTGCAGAAACTTCGGGGCGATCGTGTGGTTGCCCGAACCTCGATCCACTGCCCCGCGGCTCCAGCGAGGAGCGCGCACATCGACGGAGCGGTCCGAGCGGTGGTGGGTCCCGGGTCGTCCGTTCGCATCAGCGGTCGTTGAGCCGCGTCAGGAGGCTGACAACGCGAAGCCTTCCTCGTATCGCCGCACTACCAGGTCGATGACGCGCGGGTGCGCTCCGATCGGTGCGGCGACTCCGCGTACCGGCAGCTTTGCCAGTTCGCGGTGGAACAGCCCGGGAGCGAGCAGGTAGGGCGCGATGAACGCCGGACGGTGGCACACTGCGGCCGTGCGCGGCTCGGCCGCGGTGACGTAGGTGGCTGACAAGGTTTGCCCGCACGCGCGGCCGAGCATCCCGGCGGCTCCGCAAGTCTCCTGCAGTGCCCTGGGGTCGGTCGAGCCGGCCGCGGAGAACATCACCTCTGCGCCGGGGCGCCAGCCCGCTTCGCGCAGACGGTCCCGCATCGCCACTGCCAGCTCCGGTGCCGGCCCCAGTGCCGGGCTGACCAGTACGTCGTTCCTCGCCGAGGAGGCCATACCTGCGGGAACGTCGCTGCGCACGTGGTATCCGGACGACAAGAACGCCGGCACCACCACGAACGGTCCCGGATCGGCCCGCAGCACGTCGGCGATCGTGGGACCGATGACGTCGACGTAGGCGGTGTGCACCGGCACGTCCAGCCGCGCCGAGACTCGTGCAGCGATGGCGTTGATGACGCGCGGCCCGGCCGGCTCGCGTGTGCCGTGTGCGGCCAGCAGTACCCTCGAACTCACGCGTCGTCCCCTCGCGCCCCGTCCGTCTCCGGTTTCAGCGGCAGGATCCGCAGCGCCGGACCGCGCACGACCTCCGCACCGCTGCGCCGCCCGCGGCGCGGCGAGGTCCTCGACCCGCCCCGCGCCGCCGCGACGGCCACCGTGAAACCCGCCAGCGGTTCGGTCATGGAACGGCGACCTCCACCACGTTCTGCCGGTTCCGCACCGGGTACACCGGCAGCGTCATCTCAGGCTCGTCCAGGCACTGCCCGGTGCGCAGGGCGAAGACCTGTTTGAGCAGGGGTGAGGCCACCGTCGGCTCGCCCTCGCGGTCCCCGACGATGCCGCGGCTGATCACCCCCGCCCCGAAGAACGGGTCCACGTTGCTCACGGCGAACAACTCCTCCTCGCGCGTGCGGAACACCGCCACCGGGTGGTCACCGACCAGCACCGGCATGCCGCACTCCGGCTGCAGGCGCGTCACGTCGCAGACGGGCAACCAACTCATGCCTGGACCTCCTCGCGGTCGCGGACAGCCGGTTGCGGCAGCGTCACCGGATTCGGCCGGATCTGCCCCCGCTCCTCGGTGAAACTGATCGTCGGATCGGGCGTCTCCGGTGCGTTGACGAACGACACGAACCGCGCCAGCTTGTCCGGGTCGCGCAGCACCGCCGCCCACTCGTCGGTGTAATCGACGACGTGCTGGTGCATCGCCTCCTCCAGGTCCGCGCAGATGCCCAGCGCGTCGTCCACGACCACCGACCGCAGGTGCTCCAGGCCGCCGTCCAGCTCCTCCAGCCACGCCGACGTGCGCTGCAACCGGTCGGCCGAGCGGATGTAGAACACGAGGAACCGGTCGACGAGCCGGATCAACTCGTCGTCGCCGAGATCACCGGCCAGCAGCTGCGCGTGCCGCGGGTCGAACCCACCGTTGCCGCCGACGTAGAGGTTCCACCCGTTCTCAGTGGCGATCACTCCGAAGTCCTTGCTGTTGGCCTCAGCGCACTCGCGGGCGCAGCCGGACACCGCCGCCTTGATCTTGTGCGGCGAGCGCAACCCCCGGTAGCGCAGCTCCAGGCGGATCGCCATGCTCACCGAGTCCTGCACGCCGTAGCGGCACCAGTCGTTGCCGACGCAGGACTTCACCGTGCGCAGCGCCTTGCCGTAGGCGTGGCCGGACTCGAAGCCCGCGTCGACCAGCCGCTGCCAGATCTGCGGCAGCTGCTCCACCCGCGCGCCGAACAGGTCCACCCGCTGCCCACCGGTGATCTTGGTGTACAGCCCGAAGTCCCGGGCGACCTCGCCGAGCACGATGAGCTTGTCCGGGGTGATCTCCCCGCCCGGCACGCGCGGAACCACCGAGTACGTTCCGTTGCGCTGCATGTTCGCCAGGAACCGGTCGTTGGTGTCCTGCAGCGCGGCCTGCTCGCCGTCGAGGACGTGCCCCGTGCCGAGGCTGGCCAGGATCGACGCCACCGCCGGCTTGCAGATCGCGCAGCCGCTGCCGCTGCCGTAGCGAGAGATGAGCTCGGAGAACGAGGTGATCGTCGTGGCGCGGACGATCTCGAACAGCTCCGCGCGCGACTGGGCGAAGTGCTCGCACAGCGCCTTCGAGGTGACCACGCCGCACTCGCCGAGCAGCTTGGTCAACATCGGCACGCACGAACCGCAGCTCGTGCCCGCCTTCGTCCGCGCCTTGAGGCCCCCCACATCGGTCGCGCCCTCCTGGACCGCACCGACGACGGCGTCCTTGCAGACGTTGTTGCACGAGCACACCGTGGCGTCCCCGGGCAGCCCGCCGGCGCCGACCTCGGCCCCGGCGGGCAGCAGCAGCTGCTCCGGCGGTGCCGGCAGCTCGCGGCCCACCAGCGGCCGCAGCGTGCCGTAGGCGGCGGCATCGCCGACGAGCACCCCGCCCAGCAGCGTCTGCGCGTCATCGCTGAGCACGAGCTTGGCGTAGGTGCCGGCAGCGTTGTTGGTGTAGACGACCTCCAACGCGCCCGCGGACCGGCCGTGCGCGTCGCCGAAACTGGCCACGTCCACGCCCAGCAGCTTCAGCTTCGTCGACAGGTCCGCGCCCGGGAAGGTGCCTGCACCACCGGCGACGAGCTGCTCGGCCACACCCTCGGCCATGCTGTAACCCGGCGCGACCAGGCCGTAGCACTGACCCGCCACGGCGGCGCACTCGCCGACGGCCCAGATGCGCTCGTCGGCGGTGCGGCACTGCTCGTCGACGAGGAAACCCCCGCGCTCGCCGCGTTCCAACCCGGCCGGCTCGGCCAGGTCATCGCACGGACGCACCCCGGCGGAGAAGACCACGACGTCGGTGGCCAGCACGGTGCCGTCGCCGAGCGTCACCGCGGTGACCCGGCCGTACCCGCCGTCGATGGACTGCGTGGCCGCGCCGCAGTGCGTGCTCAACCCCAGGTCGGTGACCAGCCCGTCGAGCACCTGGCCGCCGCCCTCGTCGACCTGCAGCGGCATCAGCCGCGGCGCCATTTCCACCACGTGCGTGTCCATGCCGAGCAGCCGCAGCGCGTTCGCCGCCTCCAACCCGAGCAGACCACCCCCGACGACCACACCGGGACGCCCCGCCACGGCCGCCTGCCGGATCGCGTCGAGGTCCTCGATGGTGCGGTAGACGAAGCAGCCGTCCAGTTCCCGCCCCGGCACCGGCGGCACGAACGGGCGCGAACCCGTGGCGAGCACGAGCGCGTCGTAGGCGAACACCGCGCCCTCGCGGGTGGTCACCTGCTGCGCATCGCGGTCGATGCCGGTCACCGGGTTGCCGAGGTGCAGCTGTACCATCGGGTCGGCGAACAGCTCCCCGCTGCCGAGGCTCAGCTCTTCCGCGGTCGTGCCCTGGATGTACGACGACAGTGCCACTCGGTCGTAGGCCGGCCGCTCCTCTTCGGCGAACACGAGCACGCGCCACGCGTCGGCGCTGTCGCGCGCCCGCATCTCCTCGACGAGCCGGTGGCCCACCATGCCGTGGCCGATGATGATCAGCGTGCTGGTCATGTGGCGTCCTCCTGGATTCGATCGGTGCGGTCGTCCGCGGTGCGGCACAGGCGTTCGATCACCGGCAGGCAGCCCCCGCAGCCGGTGGTGGCCCGGGTGGCCCGGGCGAGCTCCGGCACCGTCCGCGCCCCGTCGTCGCGGGCTGCGAGCACGGACTCCTTCGTGACGTTGTTGCAGTGGCACACCACGGTGTCGTCCGGCAGCTCCCCACCGCCGGTTCCAGTGCGTTCCGGCAGTCCCAGCAGCAGCGACAGCCGACTGCGCGGCACCGGAGCGCCTCGCTCGTACAGCTGGGTCAGCGCGGCGATCGCCGCGGGCAGACCGAACAGCACCGCCCCGAGCAACCGGTCGCCGCGCAGCGCCAACCGGGCATAGCGCCACCGCGCCGGGTCGGACAACGTCACCGTGCTCGCCTGCGGCGCCGCGTCCGGATCGCCGAGCACGGCCACGTCCACGTCCCGCGTGCGCGGCCGCATCACCCGCGCCGCCGTCGGCCGGTGCGGCTCGCCACCAGTCAACGCCCGCGCCACCGCCTCCGCCTGGTCCCAGCCGGAGCTGAGCTGCCCGGCCGGCAACTGCGGATGTTCGGCGCAGTCGCCGATCGCGAAGACGTGCGGATCCGAGGTGCTCCCCGCGGCGTTGACGACCACGCCGTCGCGCACCGCCAGGCCCGCCCGCGCCGCCAGCTCCACGGCCGGCCGCGCACCGACGCAGGTCAGCACGTGCGCGGCCGCGACGTGCGCACCGTCGTCCAGCTCCACCCCGCCGGCGCGGCGGGCCACCGCCGTGCGCTCCAGCCGCAGGTCCACGCCGAGCTCGCGCAGCTGCGCGGCGAGCATCCCGCCGGAGGAACCATCCAGCTGCCGGTTCATCGGCCAGGCCCGGCGGTGCACCAACGTCACCGCGCGCCCCCGGGTCCGCAGCGCGCAGGCCACCTCCACGCCGAGCACCCCGCCACCGAGCACCGCGACCGGGCCGTTGCCACCGTCCAGCCGCGCGCAGTCGCCCAGCGTGCGCGGTGACCACACCGGCGGTTCCGCGGTCGCCTCCGCGCCGGCCGTCGCGACAGCCCCGGGACCCTCCGCGGCGCCGGGACCGCCCTCCCGCGAGACCGACCCGGTGGCCAGCACCAGCGCGTCGTAGTCGAAACACCGCCCGTCGGTGGTGGACACGGTCTTGCCCACGGTGTCGACCGCGGCCACGCACACCCCGCGATGCACCTGCGCGCCCACGTCGGGCAGCACCGCGTCCTGCGCACGCAGCGACCCGGCCAGCACCGACGGCAGCAGCACCCGGTTGTACGCCGGCGCGTCCTCCGCGCCGAGCACCACGACCCCACCGCTGTAACCGTGCTCGCGCAGCCGCGTGACCAGCTGGTGCGCGCACGGCCCGTTGCCCACGATCACGATTCCGCTCATGCCGCGCCCTCCACCGGTTCCAGGCGCACCGCGCTGATCTTGAACTCGGGCATGCGGCTGCGCGGGTCCAGCGCGTCCCCGGTCAGCAGGTTCGCCCGCCCCTCGGCGGCGAAGTGGAACGGCACGAACACCGTGTCCGGCCGCATGCTCGCCACCACCCGCACGCGCACCACCGCGCTGCCGCGCCGCGAGGACACCCGCGCCCACGCGCCC
Source organism: Salinifilum aidingensis (assembly GCF_054782015.1). Lineage (NCBI taxonomy): Bacteria > Bacillati > Actinomycetota > Actinomycetes > Pseudonocardiales > Pseudonocardiaceae > Salinifilum > Salinifilum aidingensis. The sequence continues at coordinate 23,541 of NZ_BAAGTH010000011.1, forward strand.
TCGGACACGCCGGATCGCGCCGCCGTGTCCGGGTGCACCTGCACGGACGCCGCGGCGTCGGCCGCGTTGAGCTCCGGCACCCGCCGCGTCTGCGCCCCCGACTGGTACTGCGCCAGCAGCCGCCCGGTCGTCGCCGCCAGCGGGAACTCCTCGTCTGGGATCTCCGCCGGTTCGCGGTACTCCACCGCCGCGAACCGGGCCCGCCCGTCGGCGTGCGCGAACCCGTCGAGGAACATCCGCGGCGTTCCCGGGTGCTCCCCGCCCGGGCAGGGCCAGTGCAGCGCCTCACCCGCGTCGATCCGCTCGTAGCTGATGCCGGAGTAGTCGGCCGCGCCGCCCGCCGAAGCGCGCCGCAGCTCGGCGAACACCTCCCGCGGCTCGTCCGGGAACCGCTCGGCCGGCTGGCCCAGCCGCACCGCCAACTCCCGCAACACCGCCAAGTCGCTGCGCACCGCCCCCGGCGGTGCGTGCAGCGCGCGCCGCCGCAGCACCCGCCCTTCGAGGTTGGTCATCGTGCCTTCTTCCTCGGCCCACTGGCACACCGGCAGCACGACGTCGGCCACGCGCGCCGTCTCCGAAGGGACGAAGTCGGCCACCACCAGCAGATCCAACGCGGCCAACCGCTCGGTCACGTGGGCCGAGCGCGGCGCCGACACCACAGGGTTGGAACCGAACACGAACAACCCGGACGGCCCGTCGTCGCGGCCGAGCGCGTCGAACAGCTCGTAGCCGGACCGGCCCGGCCCGGGCAGCGACGCGGTCGGCACGCCCCACACGGCGGCCAAGTGCTCCCGCGCGGCCGGATCGGTGATCATCCGGTAGCCGGGCAGCTGGTCGGCCTTCTGCCCGTGCTCCCGCCCACCCTGGCCGTTGCCCTGCCCGGTCAGGCAGCCGTACCCGCTGCCCACGCGGCCGGGCAGCCCCAGCACCAGGGCCAGGTTGATGAACGCGGCCGTGGTGTCGGTGCCGGTGCTGTGCTGCTCCACCCCACGGCCGGTGAGCAGGTAAGCGTTGCCCGCCTCGGCGAGCATCCGCACCGCCGCGCGCTGGTCCGCCACCGGCACGCCGGTGACGCGCTCCACCCGCTGCGGCCACCAGTGCATCACCTGCGGCCTGGCCTCCTCGAAACCGCGGGTGCGGTCGGCCACGTAGTCCCGATCCACGTGGCCGTCGATGATCGCCAGGTGCAGCAGCCCCATCGCCAGGGCCAGATCGCTGCCGGGTGCTGGCTGCAGGTGCAGCGCGGCCTGTTCGGCCGTGGCCGTGCGCCGCGGGTCGATGACCACCAGCTGGGAGCCGGTCAGGTGGCGCATCAGCGGCGGCATCGTCTCGCCCGGATTCGCCCCCGCCAGCAGCACCACGTCGGCTCCGTCGAAATCGGTCACGGGGAACGGCAACCCGCGGTCCACGCCGAACGCCGCCGTGCCGGCCGCCGCGGCCGAGGACATGCAGAACCGGCCGTTGTAGTCGATCTGCGCAGTACCCAGCGCCACACGGGCGAACTTGCCCAGCTGATAGGCCTTCTCATTGGTCAACCCGCCGCCGCCGAACACGGCCACCGCGTCTGCGCCGCGCGCGGCCCGCAGTGCGGTCACCCGCTCGGCGATCACCTCCAGCGCCGTGTCCCAGTCCACCGGCACGAGCTGCCCCTCGCGGCGCAGCAGCGGCTGCTCCAGGCGGTCGGCGGTGTCCAGCAGTTCGGGAGCGGTCCACCCCTTCTGGCACAGGCCACCCTGGTTGACCGGGAACTCCGATGGGCGCACCGCGACGCCCTCCGCCGCGCGGTGCAGGTAGGTGCCGCATTGCAGCGCGCAGTACGGGCAGTGCGTGTGCACCTCACCGGTCGGCGCGTCCGACATGACCGCAGCGAACGACAACTGCTCAGACATGTTCCACCTCCGAGCGGGCGTTCGCGGGCGTTCCGGTGCACGACGCGTCCGACAACCCCCGCGAGCGCCGCAGGTACACCGCCCAGATCAGCAGGGCGCAGCAGACGTAGAAGGCCAGAAACACCAGCAGCGCGGTATCGCCGTCACCGGCCGGACCGCCGTAGGAGGCGCGGAAGGCCAGGTTGATGAACACCCCGCCCAACGCGCCGAGCGCACCGGTGATGCTGATGACCGCGCCGGACACCCGGCGCGAGCGCTCCCGCGCCGTGCCCGGATCCGCTCCCGCGGCCACCGCGGAGGCAGCCTGCTCGGCGAACACCGCCGGGATCATCGTGGTCACCGCCCCGTTGCCCACACCGGTGAGCACGAACAGCGCGATGAACGCCGCCAGGTACAGCGGGAACGAGGCCACCGCGGAGGCGTGCAGCAGCACCGCCGTGCCCGCCGCCATGCCGAGGAAGTTCGCCAGCGTCAGCCGCGCCCCGCCGATGACGTCGGCCAGCCGGCCGCCCACCGGGCGCGACAGCGATCCCAGCAGGGGGCCCAGGAACGTGTACGAGGCCGCCTGCAGCGCACCGAAACCGAACTCGGTCTGCAGCACGAGCCCGAAGGCGAAGCTGTATCCGATGAACGAACCGAACGTGCCGACGTACAGCAACGACAGCAGCCAGGTGTGCCGCTCGCGCACCGCTTCGACCTGCGCACCCGGCCGGGCTCGGACGGCGTCGATGTCGTCCATGCCCAGTGCGGCACCCAACGCCGCCAGCACGATCAGCGGCAGGTACACCACGCACACGTACGCCGGATGCGCATCCCCTGCGGTGGCGATGATCAGCAGCCCGATCAGCTGCATCGTCGCCACGCCGATGTTGCCGCCGCCCGCGTTGAGCCCCAGCGTCCAACCCTGCTCGCTCCGGGGGTAGAACGCGGCGATGTTCGTCATCGAGGAGGCGAAGGTGGCCCCGCCGACACCGCTGGTCGCACCGACGAGCACGAACACCCACAGCGGCGCGCCCGGGTGGTGCACGAGCACGGCCGCCGCGAGGGTCGGTACCAGCAGCAGCGCCGAGGCAATGGTCGTCCAGGTGCGACCGCCGAAGCGCGTCACTGCCGCGCTGTAGGGCAGCCGCAGTACCGCACCCACGAGCGTCGGCAGCACCCCGAGCAGGAACTTCTCCCCGGCGGTGAAGTCGAAACCGATGTCCGGTGACAGGAACAGCACCAGCACCGACCAGAAGTTCCACACCGAGAAGCCGACGTGCTCGGCGAAGATCGACAGCACGAGGTTCCGCCGCGCCACCCGGCGTCCCGTGCGCTCCCAGAAGGCGCGGTCTTCGGGGTCCCAGCCCTCGCGCCAGCGCCCGATCGCGCGCACAGCGTCAGTCGCCACCGGCGTCTCCTTTCCTCGGCGTGCCGACGACGCTAGGAACGGGATGTTTCCAGCGGCGTTGCTTACGTGTTACGCCGCGAAAAACATCGCTCACGGCATGACCGGTGCTGCGGTGAGCGCTCCGCCCGCAGGCGGGGTCGCCGCGTGGCCGTCCGGGCGCGCGCATGCGCTCCCGCGTCCCGCACCGATGCGCGGGAGACGCTGTGCACAGTCGATTGCCCCCGGACGGGCGGCACGCGGTGGAACGGCACCGCGCCGAGCGGAGCTGTCCTGGGCACCGAGCCAAGCGTTGATCGCGAAACTGCTGAGCCGACGGCACGTGCCGCTTCGCGAGCGCGCGTCGCGCCAGAGGCTTCACGGGACCGCTGATCGCGCCGAACCCCAGGTCTTTCCCCGGGGAAACGAACTCGTCACAGACACGGGCGTTCGTTTACGCAGAAGTGTTGCGAACGGACACATCCCGGAAACACCGGCCTCCGAGACTGCGGTGCGACAGCAACTTCAGGGAGGTGTTCCGTGGACACTGGTGACACTGCGTGGGTTTTGATCAGTGCGGCCCTGGTGCTGCTGATGACACCCGGACTCGCGTTCTTCTACGGCGGCATGGTGCGCTCGCGCGGCGTGCTGAACATGCTCATGATGAGCTTCGGCAGCATCGCGGTGATCGGCGTGCTGTGGGTGCTCTTCGGCTATTCGCTGGCCTTCGGCCCGGACGTGGGCGGCCTCGGGCTGCTCGGTGCCCCGGACGAGTTCTTTGGCCTCGGCGCGCTTCTCGAGGACGGGGAGCTGGAAGGCACGGTGCCGACGATCGCCTTCGCCGGCTTCCAGGCGATGTTCGCGATCCTGACCGTGGCCCTCATCTCCGGGGCGATCGCGGACCGGGCCCGGTTCGGCCCGTGGCTGCTGTTCGCCGCACTGTGGGCCGCGGTGGTGTACTTCCCGGTCGCGCACTGGGTCTTCGCGTTCGACGTGACCGACGCGGCGGGCAACGTGCTCGCCCCCGGCGGCTGGATCGCGAACCGGCTGGGCGCGATCGACTTCGCCGGCGGGACCGCCGTGCACATCAACTCCGGTGCGGCGGCGCTGGCGCTGGCCCTCGTGCTCGGCAAGCGGCGCGGCTGGCCCGAGAATCCGGGCAAGCCGCACAACCTGCCGCTGGTGGTGCTCGGCGCTGCCCTGCTCTGGTTCGGCTGGTTCGGGTTCAACGCCGGCTCGGCGCTGGCGGCCAACACCGAGGCCGCGGTCGCGGTGGTGAACACGCTCGTCGCCACCAGCGCGGCCATCCTCGGCTGGCTTCTGGTGGAACGCCTGCGGGACGGCCACGCCACCACGCTCGGCGCCGCCTCCGGCATCGTGGCGGGGCTCGTGGCCATCACCCCCGCGGCGAACTCCGTGACCCCGCTCGGGGCGATCGCGATCGGCGCGCTCACCGGGGTCCTTTGCGCCTGGGCGATCACGTGGAAGTTCCGCCTCGGCCTCGACGACTCGCTCGACGTCGTCGGCATCCACCTGGTGGGCGGCCTCCTCGGCACCGTGCTGGTGGGGCTCTTCGCCTCGCCGAACGCACCCGAAGGCATCGCGGGACTGTTCTACGGCGGCGGCGTCGACCAGCTGTGGCGCCAGGCCGTCGGGGCCGCCGCGGTGCTGGCCTACTCGTTCGCCGCCAGCCTCTTCCTGGCGTGGGCGGTCGAGGCCGTTCTCGGGTTCCGCATCGCGCCGGAACGGGAAGCCGTCGGCATCGACGAGTCCGAACACGCGGAATCCGCGTACCACTTCGCCGAGGAGCGCATCGGCCGTTCGGCCCTCGGGCGGCGCGACCGAGCACGGGAAGGAGCCCCCGCATGAAGATGATCACCGCCGTCGTGCAGCCGTCCGCACTGGACGAACTCGGGAAAGCGCTGGCGCGGACCGGAGTGCTCGGCATGACGGTCAGCCAGGCCAACGGCTGCGGGCGGCAGAAGGGCCACCGCGAGGTCTACCGCGGCACCGAGCACGCCGTGGACTTCCTGCCGAAGCTCCGGGTCGAGGTGCTCGTCCCGGACGACGCGGTGGACACCACGCTGGACAGGATCACCGAGGCGGTGCGCACCGGCAACGTCGGCGACGGCAAGATCTGGGTCACGCCCGTGGAGCACGTCGTGCGCGTGCGCACCGGTGAGACCGGCGAAGACGCGGTCTGATCAGGGACCGGGGCACTCCGCGTCCACGACGGGAGCGCGGAGTGCCCCGGCCGGTGACGGTCGACGAGGTTCCGTCCGGCGCCCCGCCCCCTCGTGCACCGCTTCCGAGATCGCCGCGATGTTCGAAGGCGCGACCACGCAAGGAACGGCGGAGCTGCAGCAGCGGAAACCACCCATGCATCGGCTTTCCCGTCGTCGACGCCGGACGCGCCAACTGCTGCACGACAGCACCTACTCCCGAACTCGCCGCCACCCCCGAGTCCGGGGTGCACCACCCCTGGACCTGCTCGGCGACCTCGTCCGGTTCCCGACGCTCAGCGCGCAGTAGGTCTGGTGCGAGTAGACGGCAGGCTCGGAGAGCTTCATGCGCTCTCCCTTCCACGCGAAGGCGGCGGTGGGAAACTGGGTCGGGCGTGTTCGCCACGGCGCCGGAGGGATCAGGAGCGGTTGTCCGCCGTGGGCAGGGGTGCCAGGAGCATGGTCGACGTGTCCAGGCGTTCGTCCGCGTCCTGGCCGTCGACGAGTTCCCGGGCTTCTTCGCCGCTGGCGACCACCGGGACCGATCCGCGCAGCGGGCGCGCGGCGGACTCCCGCATGAACAGGGCGGCGACCACTGCGATGAGGGAGAAGAACATGACGTAGAAGGCGGGCGCGTAGCTGTTGCCGGTCACCTGCACGAGCAGCTGGGAGACCGCCGGCACGGTGCCGCCGAACAGCGAGACCGCGATGTTCTGCACGAATCCGACGGCGCAGTACCGCGACGCGGTCGGGTACAGCTCGGCCATGATGGCGGCGTTCATGCACAGGAACAGCGCTCCCGGAACCATCACGAGCGCCAGCGCGACGTAGAGCGACCACGTGGCCCCCAGGTTCATCAGCGCGAACGCGGGGACCAGCAGGACCAGGTTGCCGAAGGCCGCCATGAGGTAGACCGGCCTGCGCCCGAGCTTGTCCGACATCCGCCCGAACACCGGCAGCAGCAAGGCCTGCAGCACGAGGATGACGACGGTGGCGAGCGCCGTGTGGAACGTGGCGATCCCGACCTGGGTTTCCAGGTACGTGGGCATGTAGCTGGTCAGGGTGTACGACGACGCGCCGTCGGCACCGATGAGGGCGATGCCGATCAACACCTGCGGCCAGTAGTGCTTGAGAACTCCGGGCAGCTTGTGGCGGACGAACATCGGGTCGGCCGCCTGCTCCGCGGTCTTCTCCTGGGCCGCTTCGAAGGTCGGGGACTCCGAGACCCTGCTGCGCAGCGCGATCGCGATGATGCCGAGGACGAACGCGACGAGGAACGGAACGCGCCAGCCGCCGTTGACCATGGCGTCCGGGCCCCAGAAGTGGCTGGCGATGCCGCTGGTCGCCGCGACCACACCGGCACCTGCCGCGAAACCGAGCTGCGATCCGCTGTTGAGCAGCGAGGTCCAGAACCCGCGGTTCTTGTCCGGGGCGAACTCCGCGATGTAGGTCGACGCGCCGGAGTACTCACCGCCGGTGGAGAAGCCCTGCACCATGCGCAGCAGGTAGAGGAGCACGACGGCCCAAGCGCCGATCGCGCCCGACCCCGGCAGGAGACCGATCAACGTGGTCGCGGCGGCCATGAGCGCAATGGTGAAGAACATGACCTTGCGGCGACCGATCTTGTCGCCCAGCGGGCCCAGGATGACGCCACCGAGCGGGCGGACCAGGAACGACACGGCGAACCCGAACAGCGTCACGAGCAGGCCGAGCGTCTCGTCCATGCCCGCGGTGAACACCTGGGCCATGGTGACGGTGAGGTAACCGTAGACTCCGACGTCGTACCACTCCATGAAGTTGCCGACCCCGGCACCGACCTGCGCCCGGATGAGCTTCGGTTTGTCGAGGACGATGCAGTCCTCTTCGCGGAGCCTGCGTCTGCCCTGGGGCACGCCGGGGCGGTCACTTCTGCTCGGATCGGACATCGTTCCTCGTTTCTGACGGTGGACGCGAATCAAGGTGGCGCGGAGGTGGAAACGGTCTCGGACACGTCGGGGTGGAGCACTGCGGCACCGACCGCGGGCCGAACGGTTCGGGAGCTGCCGCCACGCGGCGATGAGCACGTCGTCGCGGAGACCGAACATCCGCATGTGTTCATATTTCGAACGTGATGACCAGAAACCTTGGCAGAGCCCGCGCGGTCAAGTCAAGACTCTCGAGCCGTTGAAGCGGATGTTGACGGGACGCCCTCGTTGCGCCAAGATTTTGCGAACAATGCGTTCAAATTACAAACGCAAGTGTTCCGCTGGTAGGAGACGATGCGGGAATGAGCGACGAGCCCGAGCGCGCAGATGTGCCGATCAAGACCCTCCGCGTGCTCCGCGAGCTGGTCACCCAGCCGCGCACCGGCGCCACGGGCTGCTTCCACCGCCCCACCCCGCCCGGGACGCCCACCCCGCCCGGGGCAGCGCGGGAACGCCGGCTCCCGCCCGACCCGCGACGTCGCGGGCGCCGGCGGAGCTGGCGACTCGGGGCGAACATCACGATGCGCCGCAACGGTCCCCTGGCGCGTTCGCCGGGGCCGCCGCCCCTCGATCCCGCCGACGCCTTACTGCGCGCTGCCCGTGCCGCGCTGTCCGCCGAAGGCATCGGAGACGTCGTGCTGTTCCTCGCTTCGGACGCCGCGCGCTGCACGTGCGGAACGCTCGTCGAGATCAACGGAGGGAAGTCGGTGTCATGAGGCGCTTCGAGGACGAGGTAGCGGTGGTCACGGGTGGACGGTCGGGCATCGGGAAGGCCATCGCTCGGCGGCTGCGGCAGGAAGGGGCGACCGTCTACACGGCGCAACGCGGCCCCGACGAGGAGTTCGACGGCATCTCGGCTGATTTCTCCGACCCCACCTGTCCTGACAGGATCATCGCGGAGGTGATCGATCGCGCCGGGAAGCTGGACGTGTTGGTGAACAACGCGGGCATGATGCAGGAATCCGCGGTCGAAGCCATGTCCCCGGAGGACTGGCAGCGCAACCTCACCGTGAACCTGACGGCCCCCTTCCTGCTCATCCGCGCCGCGCTGCCGCATCTGCGCGCCACCGGAGGCAGCATCGTCAATACCGGTTCGATCGAGGGAATCGGCGCCAACCCGGGCCACGCGGCGTACTCCGCAGCGAAGGCCGGCCTTCACGGGCTCACTCGCGCCGTGGCGGTCGATCACGGGCACGAAGGCATCCGCTGCAACGCAGTCGCGCCCGGTTGGATCGACACGGATCTGAACCTGGAATTCATCGACAGCACGCCAGACCCCGACGCCTTCCGACGCGACATCGGCCGCATCCACCCGGTGGCCGGCACGGGGAAGCCGGAGGAAGTCGCCGCTCTCGTGGCCTTCCTCGCCGCCGACGAGGCCGGCTTCATCACCGGGCAGGTCTACACGGTCGACGGAGGTCGCACGGCCAAGTTGAGCCTGCCCTGAAGCACGAGTCCCGCACGGACGTCACCGTGCCCCGGCCCGGCGAGACCCTGATCCGGGTAGCCGCTGCCGGTACCAGCAACACCGGTATCAGCACCCGTGCCGGCTGGTATGCGAAATCGGTTGACTCCCTGCAGGATTTCGCGATCTTCCGGAGTGAGGACCGCCTGGTGGCGGGTGGATCCGGGTTGGGATCTGGCCCGCCGAGCAGCAGCTCGACGGGCGGCCCTCCCCGGCCGCAGGTAGCTGCCGTCGACCTGGGCTGAGGCCGCCGCGGCGAGGTGTCGCTTTCCGCTGACCGCACGGCTTCCGCGTTGCTGGCGGCCGGAGCGCTCGCGTCCGCGCGGTCAGCGGTGTGGTCAGTTCCGGCCGGCCATGACGCCGTCGGCGTCCCACACCGCCCCGGTGACCCGCACGGCGCGATCGGAGGGCAGGAACGCCCGCGGCCGGTTCAGCGGCCGGTGCGCGGCGCCGTCCTGCGCGGGCCGAGCCGCAGCGCCCGCCGCCACCAGGGCGCGCGGTCCTCCGCGGCCGCGCGCTCCGCAGGACTGGACTCCTCCAGCCGGGGCTCCGCAGCCCGGGGCTCCTCGACTCGGAGCTCCTCCGGGCGGGACCGTTCCGGGCGGGTGCGCTGCTCGCGCCACTGCCGCACGAGCTCGTCCGCGTCGACGGGGGCCAGCCGCACCCGCGGCCCGGTGGGCGCGCTGAGCTCCGCCGCGATGCGCCGGTTGAGCGCGGCGACCTCCTCGCGCACGGCCTGCTCGTCGGGCAGGTCGCGGACCGCCTCCGGCAGCCGCTCGACCTCCTTGCGCAGCCGCAGCGGAGCCGGCAGCAGCTCCTCGGCGGAGATCCCCTCGCGCTGGACGCGCTCCTTGATCCACCACGCCTCGCCGTTCTTGTGCAGCCCGCGCAGGGGCTGCCCGGCGCCGGGGAGGTCGTCGAGCTCGCCGCGTTCGGCCGCTTCCCGGATCTGGCGGTCGACCCACGACTCGAAGTCGAGGTTCGGCGGCTTGCGCTCGGTCATGCAGCCATGGTTCCAGGTCACGGGCTTCGCGTACAGCTGCGACGGGCCCCGCCGCGCCCGCGCGCCCACCTGCCGCCCGGTGCGTCCCCCGGCGGGGCGGTGCCGCTGCTCCACTCGTGTCCGTTCCCGACGCGCGTGCCCGGAGCAAGATCAGGTCCGATACAGTCCACGCATCGTGGGGTCCACGGGCGGGGTTCGCCGCGGACGACGGGGAGTGCGAGACGGAACCGGTCGAGTGCGGAAAGGAGAGGCCTCCAGCAGTACTCGGACATGACGCGCCCGCTCCCGCGCGGCGCCGGCCGGCTCGCACCGGCCAGGAGTAACGCGCACCGCCGCGCACGCGACACGCAGCGCGACGCTCCCGCTGTCGACGCTGACCGCGCTGACCGCGGGAGCGGCGTCGCGCCGGCACGTGTGCGTACGGAACGTCCCCGCCTGTGCGGCGCTGGACGCAACGAAGGAAGTACGGAGAAGTGGCAACCCAAGACGAGTCTTCCCCACTCCCCTCGCGCCGTTCGAAGCGGTCGAACCAGCGCGACAGATCGATCAAGTCACGTCTGACCTGGACGATGATCATCCCGTGGATCGTGGTGGGCGTGCTCTGGGCCATCGGGTGCTCGCTGTTCACCTACGACGCGCTGTACACCCAGCGGATCGGGGCGGGCGTGCGGCAGCTGTCCCTGCCCGCGGTGTCGACGTTGGAGGCGTTGCAGCAGGAGCGGCAGGCGAGCTTGCAGTTCGCCAGCCGGCCGAACGCCGACCCCGCGCAGCTGGACGCGGCGCGGCAGCGCACCGACGCCGCCGCCGCGCGGATGCAGCGCGAGGCGGACTCGCTGCTGGAGTCGGCGCCGCAGCAGGTGCGGGAACCGCTGCAGCAGCTGACCGACGACCTGGGCCGGTTGCCCGGGGTCCGCTCCGGCATCACCAGCCGCAGCACCTCGGTGCAGGAGATCAACGACTACTACAACGGCGTGTTCGACACCGCTTCGCAGCTGTTCCACACCCAGGCGCGCATCGTGCCGGACACGGACACGCTGCGGGGCGCGCAGTCCGCGGCGGCGCTGTTCCGCGCCTCCGATCTCGCCGCGCGCGAGGCCTCGACCGTGTCCCTGGCGCTGCGCTCCGGCGACCTCTCGGCGGAGCAGTACCGCCAGCTGGTCTCCTACATCAACACCAGCCGCGCCGAGTTGCAGAGCGCCGTGGAGAACATGCGACCGGAGACGCGCCAGCGCTTCGACGAGCTGCGGGCCGATCCGGCGTGGCAGCGGCTGCACGAGATGGAGAACAGCATCGTCGAGGGCGGCGCGTTCAGCGGCGCGGACGCCCCGGTCGAGGCGCAGGCCTGGGACGAAGCGACCGGCCCCGTGCTGAACGCGCTGTCGGACATGGTGCGGGTGCAGGCCGACGGCGTCTCCCGGCAGGCCGTGGAGAAGGGCAACGAAGCGCTGCGTGCCGTGGCGATCGGCAGCACCATCGCGCTCGCGGTGGCCGTGGCGTCGTTCCTCGTCGCCCGCCGCGTCTACCGCGCGGTCGTCGACGAAGCGCTGCTGACCCGCCTGCAGGACCTGCGCACCGAGTCGCTGGAACTGGCCAAGCGGCTGCCCGACCTGGTCCGCCGCATCCGGGACGGGCAGCAGATCGATCCGAACGCCGAGCTGACCCGGCTGCGCCAGTACGGCGACGACGAGGTCGGCCAGGTCGCCGAGGCGATCCAGGTGTTCCACGAGGAGGCGGTCACCGCCGCCGTGCGCGAGACGAAGGCGCGCCGCGGCGCGCGGGCCGTGTTCGTCGGCATGTCCTACCGGGTGCAGCAGCTGCTGCGCACGATGCACGGCACGATCGACGACCTGGAGCGCTACGAGGAGAACTCCGGCCAGCTCGCCCGGCTGTACGAGTTGGACAACTCCACCACCCGCGCGCGGCGGAAGGTGGAGAACCTGCTCGTGCTCGGTGACCAGCAGCCGGGCCGGCGCTGGACCAAGCCGGTGAACCTGCTCGACGTGCTGCGCTCCGCGGTCTCGGAGATCGACCAGTACACCCGGGTGACGATCGGGCACGTGCCGGACACCTCGGTCACGGGTTCCGCGGTGGGCGACACGATCCACCTGGTCTCCGAGCTGGTGGACAACGCGGCGTCGTTCTCCCCGCCGGAGACCCAGGTGCACCTGAGCGCTTCGCTGGTCGCCCGCGGCGTGGCCATCGACGTGGCCGACCAGGGCCTGGGCATGGACGAGCGCTCGCGGAACTGGGCCAACGAGATGATGGTCAGCGCACCGCGGTTCGACCAGCTCGTGCTGGACAACAACCGCGCCGAGCAGCTGGGCCTGTTCACCGCGGCCCGGTTGGCCGAGCGGCGGTCGATCTCGGTGGAGTTCGGCGTGTCCGCCTACGGCGGGACACGGGCGACGGTGCTGCTGGGCCAGCACCTGCTCGAGTCCCGCAACTCCGAGGACGTGCCCACCGCCGCGGTGACCGTGCCGACGCAGACCGTCGAGGAGGCCGCGCCGGAGGGCCCCGAGGCGGACACCGAGCGGACCGCCCTGCCCGACGTGGGGGCGTTGCCGCGGCGCGCCCCGGCCGGTGCGGCGCCGACGGGTGCGGAGCCGGTCGAGCAGGACCCGGGTACCGGTGAGCACGCCTGGCCGAGCGCCGCGCAGGCCGACGAGGCGGTGCGCGGTGGCGACGGTGCCGGCGCGGAGCAGTGGCCCGCGGTGCCGAGCACGTCGTTCTCCACCCGCGGTTCGCTGCCGGTCCCGGAGAGCGACGCCGCTGCCCCTCCGTCGAGCTCGGAGGCCTCGGACGGCGGGAGCTCCGCGCGCACCGGGGCGGCCGGCGATGACCGGCCGCCGCTGCCGCGGCGCGTGCCGCAGAGCCACCTGGTGGAGGGACTGCGGGACGAGCCGGAGGAGAGCAGCGAGGACGCCATTGCCAAACCGAGCCGGCTGGCGTCGTTCGGACGCGCGTTCCGCAGCGGCGTTTCCAGCCAGCACAGTTCCCGCGACCAGAACGACGAGGGTGAGAACGCATGACCGAGACCAACGGTGAGACGAAGCTGAGTTGGCTGCTGGACGGTTTCGTCTCCGAGGTGCACGACGTGCACAACGCCGTGGTGCTGTCGAACGACGGGCTCGTCATCGCCCGGTCCACCGGTTTGGACCGGGACACCTCGGACAAGCTCGCCGCTGCCGCTTCCAGCCTGCGCAGCATCGCCAAGGGCGTGAGCCGGGACTTCGACCTGGGCACGGTGCGGCAGAACCACGTCGAGATGGAGCACGGCCTGCTGTTCGTCTCCGCTGCGGGCAACGGCGCCTCCCTGGCGGTGCTGACCTCGGCGGAACCGAACGTGGAGGAGGTGGCCTACCAGATGGGGCGCCTGATCACGCAGGTCGGCTCGTTCCTCACGGCGGCCCCGCGCGATGCGGCCGGCGCGGCCGCGGAGAGGACCTGACCATGGGCGAGGCGTGGTTCGACGAGGAGGCCGGACCGATCGTCCGGCCGTACCTGATCACGCGGGGGCGCACCCCCGGCGAGACGGCGCAGGTGGACCGCGCGAGCCAGGTGGTCACGGTGCAGCCGTTTCCGCAGACCCCGCGGCTGGAGCTGACCCCGGAGCACCGCGCGATCCTGGAGTCGTGCCGCAAGCCGGCCGCGGTCGCCGAGGTCGCGGCGATGATGGGCCGTCCGCTGGGCGTGGTGCGCGTGCTGTGCGGCGATCTGCTCGAGCACGGGGCCGTTTCCGTGCGCTCGCCTCGGACCCAAGTCAGCCGACAGATCCTGGAGCAGGTTTACCATGGGCTTTGCAGGCTCTAAGCCGAAGTCCGACGCGACCGCGGCGGCCCCGCTGCCGCTGAAGTTCGTCGTCGCGGGCGGGTTCGGCGTGGGCAAGACGACCTTCGTCGGTGCGGTCAGCGAGATCGCCCCGCTGAGCACCGAGGAGGAGATGACGGTCGCCAGCACCGGCGTGGACGACCTCACCGGGGTGGAGCGCAAGGACACCACCACGGTCGCGCTCGACTTCGGGCGCATCACGATCTCGGACGAACTGGTGCTGTACCTGTTCGGCGCCCCGGGGCAGAACCGGTTCTGGCCGCTGTGGAACGACCTCGTGCTCGGCGCCGTCGGCGGCGTGGTGCTGATGGACACGCGCAAGCTCGACGACGGCTTCGCCTCGGTCGACTTCTTCGAGCGCCGCGGGGTCCCGTTCGTCGTGCTGGTGAACTGCTTCGACAACGGCCACCACTACGAGCCCGAGGAGATCCGCGAGGCGGCGGCGCTGTCGCCGGAGACCCCGGTGCTGCTGGGCGACGCGCGGCAGCGGAGCTCGTGCAAGGACGCGTTGACGACGCTGGTCCAGCACGCGATCAACCGCCTGCCCAGCACCACCCCGGGCTGAGCGGACCAGCGGGGACGCGCGGGGAGGGGCTCGGCCAGCTGCCGGGCCCCTCCCCGCGTCCGCGGTCGTTCACATCGGTGGATGCTTGCTCGGCCGCACCGGTCCGTCAGGCGAGCGGCGCGGTGCGGCAGCGGAAGTGCCGCAGCGTCGACGGCGCGTGCGTGAAGCGGTAACCGGGCACCTGCTCGGGGTCCTTGGCGACGTCGGCGAGCAGCTCGGCCACGTACTCGAGGTGGCTGTGGTCGTAGACCCGCCGCGGCAGGGCCAGCCGCACCAGCTCGAACGGCGCCGGTGCGGCCAGTTCCGCGTTCCCGTCGAGCTCGCCGAGGTAGAGCGATCCGAGTTCGGCGCAGCGCACTCCGCCTTCCCGGTAGAGGTGGCAGGCCAGGGCGTGCCCGGGGAAGCGGTGCGGCGGCAGGTGCGGCAGCAACCGCCCGGCGTTGAGGTAGATGCCGTGCAGCCCGGCGGGCCGCACGGTGTCCACACCGGCCAGTTGGGCCTGCTCGGCGAGGAAGGCGGCCTCGCGCTCGCGGTCGGCCAGGTAGTCGGGCTCGACGACCTCGCGCAGCCCCTGCGCGAGGATCTCGAGCGTGTGCCCGGTGAGACCGCCGTAGGTGCGGAAGCCCTCGGTGGCGATGATGTCCACTTCGCACCGGTCGGCCGCGGCCTCGTCGCGCAGCCCGATGACGGCGCCCTCGGGGGCGAGGCCGTCCTTCTTCAGGCTGGCCACGCACCCGTCGGCCAGTTCGAACGCGCGGCGCGCCACGTCGATGGGCGCGTGCCCGGCGTAGGCGGGGTCGCGCCGGGTGACCAGCCAGGCGTTCTCGGCGAACCGGGCCGCGTCGAGGATGAACGGGACCCCGTGCTCGGCCGCGAGCGCGGCGGTCTGCTCCAGGTTCGCCATCGAGACCGGCTGCCCCCCGCCGCCGTTGTTGGTGATGGTGACGAGGATCTGGCCGATGCGGTGCGCGTCCGGGCCTTCGAGGGCCGCGCGCAGCCGCGGGATGTCGATGTCGCCCTTGAACGGGGTGTCGCTGTCGAGGTCCGCGGACGCGGCGCACGGCAGGTCCCGGGCTTCGGCGCCGAGCAGCTCGACGTTGGCCCGGGTGGTGTCGAAGTGCGTGTTGCTGATGCTCACCGAGCCCGGCCGCAGCAGCGCGCCGAACAGGACGCGCTCGGCGGCGCGTCCCTGGTGCACGGGGAAGACGTGCGGGTACGGGACGATCTCGCGGACGGCCTCCAGGAAGCGGTAGTACGACTCGGCACCCGCGTAGCGCTCGTCGGCGCGGGCGGAGGCGGCGTGCTGTTCGGTGGAGATGGCGCCGGTGCCGGAGTCGGACAGCAGGTCGATGCTGACCTTGTCGGCGGGCAGGTTGAACGGGTTGTGCCCGGCGCGGTCGAGTTCGGCGATGCGCTCCTGCCGGGTGGTCACCGGGATGGGCCGGACCACGGCGGAGACGTAGGGACGCAGGTGGGGCACGTCCGCCTCCTCGGTGCTGTGTCGGGTTCGGGGATATTTCCGGGGGGAGGAGGTCACGGGGTTCCGCCGTACGCCTCGGAGGAGACGTAGAGCGTGGTGCCGGTGTCCTCGGGGCTCATCCGCAGCGAGACGTGGGCGAGCAGCCCGCGGTTGTCGGTCAGCGGCCGGGTCGTGACGGCGCCGATGATGTCGTCGATCTCGGCGGCGTCCACGCCGTGCGGGCGCAGGGCGCGGACGACGCGCTCGCGGGCGACGGCGTCGTCGGGCACGTAGTCGCGCACGGGCACGTAGAGGCTGTAGCCGCTCGGCGTGCTCGTGTCCCCGTCCACGAAGGAGTAGCTGGACACGAGCGGGCGGCCGTCGAAGACGACGGTGTCCTCGCCGAGGGCGGCGCAGAAGTCGTACACGAGCTCGTGCTCGATGCCGGGGACGGCTTCGGCGGCGCGCGCGGCGTCCTCGGCGGTGCCGGACAGGTGGGAGACGTAGAGCTTGACGCGGGCCTGCGGGCCGGAGTCCAGGTCGACGGCGAAGAACGAGGCGGTGTCCGAGCCGAACCGGTGCAGCGCGTGCTCGTGCACCGTGGCGTCGGCCTCCGGCAGGCCGAGGCGCTTCAGCGCTTCCCCCACCAGTTCCGGTGCCCGCTCCGCGCCGCGCACCGCGGGGTTGAAGTACACCTTGAACTTCGGCGGCCCCTCGGGGGAGAAGATCATCGAGTACCACCAGCTGAAGGCGCCCTGCGGCTGTTCGGGGCGGAACAGGTCCTGCACCGCGCGCAGCTTGTCGAGCGCGACGCCGTCGCGCTCGGCGGCGGTGTCGACGAAGTGCTCCGCGGCCCGGGTGTTCTCCGCGACGGAGGGGGTTTCGGCGATGGTCTCGCCGAGCACGCGGAGCTTGCGCCGGTCGCCGTCGAAGGCCACGGAGAACTCGAGCGGCGTGGCGTCGTCGGCCACGTCGGAGGGCCAGGCGGGCGGCTGCTGCACCGGCCGCTCGGCCACGGGGCCGAGTAATCGGGTCACCAGCCGTTCCGGCTCGTGCGGTGGGACGTCGTAGCGCCGGCAGAGTCCGCGCAGTTGCCTGCACGTGAATTCCCGGAGTGTGCCGTCGAAATCGCGCATGCGGCTCCGATCCGTCTTCTGTGGGGGCAGCCAGTCGTGCGCGAACACCCTAATTCTGTTGATCTTGGAGCGGTACCCGTTGCGGGGTGACATTGGCCGCCATCACGGCGCGGCGAACGGCCGCCGGAGTTGCCCCGTTCGCCGGAACGACCGGTGCGGTCCGGAGCAGCACGCGGCCCCGGTGCGGCGGGAGGCGGCTCAGCGCAGGCGTTCCAGATCGGCCGACAGCGCGGCGACCTGCTCGGCGAGCTTGCGCACCTCGCCCCCGTCCGCCCCGTCGTCGACCGCCGTCACGATGTCCTCGGCGGCGCAGCGCACCTGGAACACCCGGTCCTGCAGGTCGGCCAGCTCGCCCGCGGAGAGCACGACCGCGTCCTCCGGCAGCCCGCCGCGCTGCACCGCGGTGCGCCGCTCGTAGGCGCGTTGCCGGCACGAGCGCGTGCAGTACTGCTTCGGCCTGCCCTGCTTGCCGCTGGACGCGACCCGCTGGCCGCACCAGGAGCAGTAGCGCGCGCGGCGGGTGCGCTCACGTCGGGTGTCGTCGGCATCGGTGTCCACGAGCAGCGAAGCGTATCCGCCGCGGCGGGGTGCGCACACGCGCGGCACGCCGTGGTGCACATTGAGGTTCGCAACATCCGCACGGGTCCTGCACCACCGGCCGGCGCCGCGCGCGGACGGCCGGTCGACGAGGCGAAAGGCCGAGGGGCATGCGCACTCCCGACAGTTCCCGCACCGCGATCTCCCGGCGCCGCCAGCAGCGCGGGTGGGGCTGGTACGACTGGGCCAACTCGGTGTTCCCGACCTCGGTCATCACGGTCTTCCTGTCGATCTACCTGACCTCGGTGGCCACCGCGGCGGCCAGCGCGGACGTCGCCAGCAACGGGGTGCGGGCGTGCCCGGACGCGCTGCGCCGGTGCGACATCGCGCTGTTCGGGCTGGAGTTCCCGGCCGGATCGCTGTGGGGGTACCTGCTGTCGGTGGCGACGGTGGTGCAGGTGATCGTGCTGCCGATCACGGGGGCGGTGGCCGACCGGGTGCGGAACAAGCGCGCGATGCTGGCCGGTTTCGCCGCCTGCGGTGCCGCGTCCACGGGGCTGCTGGCGCTGGTGGCGGGCACGAACTGGCAGCTCGGCGTCGGGCTGTTCATCGTGGCCAACGTGTGCTTCGGCGCCTCGGTGGTGGTCTACTGCTCGTTCCTGCCGCAGATCGCCGAGACCGAGCAGCGCGACCGCGTCTCGGCGCGGGGCTCGGCGATCGGCTACCTCGACGGCGGGGGTGGCCCTGGCGCTGCACCTGGGGCTGTACCTGGGCCGCGACGCCCTGGGGATGGACGCGTCGACGGCGGTGCGGCTGGTCTTCGCCAGCGCCGGGCTGTGGTGGGCCGGGTTCACCGCGGTCCCGGTGCTGGCGCTGCGCGGGGTGCCCAGCCGCGCGCCGGAGCCGGCAGATTCCGCCGGCGGTTCGGCTGCGGCGGTGCTGACGAGCGGGTTCCGGCAGTTGTGGGGCACCCTGCGCGGACTGCGGACGGTGCAGGAGTCGCTGTTCGTCACGCTGCTGATCGTGCAGTTCATCGCCTACGTCGGCGGGCTGGCGCACGGGCGGACCGCGCGGGGCATCGGGGCGAAGCGGACGATCCTGCTGAGCCTGGCGGTGTGGATCGCCCTGCTGTCAGCGGCGCGCTTCGTGCAGGAGGGCCGCTACGGGCGGTTCTACGCGCTCGCCTCCGGGATCGGGCTGGTGCTCGGCGGGACGAACGCGCTGTCGCGGTCGCTGTTCAGCCAGCTCATCCCGCCCGGCAAGGAGGCGGAGTACTTCTCGCTGCACGAGATCGGCGAGCGCTCAACCTCGTGGCTGGGGCCGCTGGCCTTCGCCGCGATCGGCCAGACCACGGGGTCGTTCCGGTCGGCGATCGTCTCGCTGATCGCGTTCTTCGCGGTGGGGATGCTGCTGGTGGCGCTGCTGCCGGTGCGGCGGGCGGGCAACCGGCCGCCGCGGCTGTTGTGAGCGGCCCGCGGAGAGCCCGCGGACCGGCTGCCGCAGCGCGGACTCCGTTCGGGGGACGGCTGTTCCGACGGGAGGCCCTCGCCCGCGGAATATGCCAACACGTACCGTCGTAGGGGAAAGGACAAGCATCGCCACGATCCGTGATCACGCCCGCCGAACGCTGCCCGGAAGGGTCGCCGGTGATCTCCCTCGCACTTCACGAACGGTTCAGGCTCCTGTTTGGCGGGGGCGCGACCACCTCTGGCAGTATCACCCATTCGAGTGGAACTGAGATCGACAGCGGGATAACGCGTCACGAACACGGACCGACTGCATCTCCAGGGAGAAACCTCGTTGACGAGTGAACAACGTCACCGAGGGCAACCAGAACCCCCGAACCGGGAACAGACAGCAACGACGTGTCGTTGCACTCGGTGAGCACAATCGCCCGGAGGGCTTCTCCGGGCCGACGTGAAAGGAACCGTCATGGCCGATCGCGTTCTGCGTGGCAGCCGGCTCGGAGCAGTCAGCTACGAGACCGACCGCAACCACGACCTCGCTCCGCGCCGGACGGTGCGCTACGCCTGCTCCAAGGGCCACGAGTTCGAGGTGCCGTTCTCCGACGACGCGGAGGTGCCTTCGACCTGGGAGTGCCGGCTGCACGGCACCGAGTCGAAGATCATCGACGGCAGCCAGCCGGAACAGAAGAAGGCCAAGCCGCCGCGCACCCACTGGGACATGCTGCTGGAGCGGCGCACCATTCCCGAACTCGAGGAACTCCTCAACGAGCGACTGCAGGTCCTGCGCAACCGCCGCGGGGAAACGGACTGAGTGCTCCGGACCAGCGAACGGGGCGGCCCGGCCGGGCCGCCCCGTTCGCGTCCCGGGACTCGCCGCACCGGTTCCCGGCCCCGCAAACGCTCCCGGTCAAACGACCCCACTCCCGCAGCTGGTCCAGCCCCGCAGCTGACCCGCTCCCGCTGCGGGCTCGACCCCGCCAGCGGAGCGCCCGTCGCGGGGCAGCGCCGGCAGCGGCGCACCAGCGAGACGCCGCCCCGCAACGGGCGGGCGGTCACCGCCGGGTCCCGCCGATCGCGCGCAGCGCACCGGCCACCTGCCGCATCCGCCGCCGCGCACCCCAGAACGTGACCCGCACCAGCGCCTCGCGCACGATCGACCCGCTCATCTTCGACGTGCCCACGGCGCGCTCGACGAACGTGATCGGCGCTTCCACCACGGTGAACCCCGCGTCCACCGCGCGCCGCGTCAGGTCGACCTGGAAGCAGTAGCCCTGCGAGGTCACCGTGTCCAGCGCCAGCGCCCGCAGCACCTCCGCGCGGTAGACGCGGTAACCGGCGGTGATGTCGTGCACCCCCACGCCGAGCGCCAACCGCGAGTAGACGTTCGCCCCGCGGGAGAGCAGCTGCCGGTGCCACGGCCAGTTCACCACCCTGCCGCCGGGCACGTACCGCGAGCCGACGACCACGTCCGCCGCGGGCGCGCCCGGTTCGCCGAGCAGCCGCGCCAGCCGCGGCAGGTCCTCCGGCGGGTGCGAACCGTCCGCGTCCATCTCCACGACCGCCCGGTATCCGCGGTCCAGCGCCCACCGGAACCCGGCCACGTAGGCCGCGCCCAACCCGGCCTTGCCGGTGCGGTGCAGCACCGAGACCCGCTCGTCGGCGGCCGCGACGTCCTCGGCGACCTGCCCGGTGCCGTCCGGGCTGGCGTCGTCGACCACGAGGACGTGCGCGGCGGGCGCGGCGTCGAACAGCCGATGCACGATCGGCCGCAGCGTGTCCCGTTCGTTGTAGGTGGGGATCACCACCACGAGCGATGCGAGCGCGCCGGTGGAGTCCGCGGGCTCCCGCCCCTGGGCCATGCACGTCCTTTCCTCTCCGGGGCGCACCCCGGTCCCCGACTTGCGCGGCCCCGCTGCGCGGGCCGCCTCCTGCTTCCGGCGCCGCCCGGCCGGCGCCGTTCCGCGGTCATCCGGCGCTGCGGCGGTTCCACCGCAGCGCCAGGGCGAACGCGGCGGCCCCCACCGCCGCGATGATCCACGCGGGTGCCGCGCCGAGCCGCGTGGCCAGCGTGTCGGAGGAGCGCAGCGGCACCTCACCGACGAGCGCGTCCGCGGTGAACTGGCCCGTGCGCTGCGCCACGGTTCCGTCCGGTTCGACGATGGCGCTGACGCCGCTGGTGGCCGCGACGACCACGGCGCGGCCGTGCTGCACCGCGCGCAGCTGCGACATCGCCAGCTGCTGGTAGCTCATCTCCGAGTGCCCGAACCAGGCGTTGTTCGTCGGCACGGCCAGCAGGTTCGCCCCCTGCCGGGCGGCTCCGGTGAACACGTCGTCGTAGGCGACGTCGTAGCAGATGCCGACCCCCAGCCGCACCGGCCCCGCCGGCAGCACGCCCGGGTCCTCGCCCGGCGTCATGTCCTGCTGGAAGCGGTCCACGAACGGCGTGACCGCCCGGGCCACCGAGCGCATCGGGATCGTCTCGGAGAACGGCACGAGGTGCTGCTTGGTGTAGGCCTCCCCCGGGCCGCTGCCCGGGTCCCAGCGCACCACCTGGTTGCGCAGCTTCCCGTCGGCGCCGTCGGCGAGCCCGCCGACGAACACCGGCACGCCGAGCCGGTCGGTGAGCAGGTCGAGCTCGGGATCGACGTGGCCCGGGCCCCAACTGCCCACCTGCTCGGGCAGCACCACGGCATCCGGACGCGGCACCTGCCCCGCCTCGACCCGGTCGGCCAAGCGCCGGGCCTGCCGCACGTGGTTGTCGTGCAGCACGTCGTCGGCGTGGAGCAGCCCGAGCCCCAAGTCGGGCGCGTTGCCCTGCACCGCGGCCACCCGCGCGGTGCCCTCCTCGGCCGCGGTGCCCACCGCGGGCCACACCGCCAGCCCCGCCACCACGGGCACGAGCGCGGCACCCACCGGGGCGGCCCACGCACCCGGACCGGGCCACCTGCGCCGCGACCACCGCTGCCGGAGCAGCAGCACCACCCGCGCCAGCCCCGCCGCGGTCACCGCCACCGCGAAGCCGACGAGCACGCTGCCGCCGACCGAGGCCAGCGCCATGTAGGGCCCACCGGTCTGGGTGAACGCCAACTTGCCCCACGGGAAGCCGCCGAAGGGGACGTGCCCGCGCAGCTCCTCGGCAGCGGCGAGCACGGCCGGCGCCCACACCACGCTGCCGGGCAGCGCGCTCACCCGCGCGGCCGCCAGCCCGCCCAGGCCGAAGAACACCGCCTGCAGCAGCGCCACGCCCAGCCACGGCCAAGGTCCGAACTGCGCCGAGAGGAAGTCCTGCAGCCAGCCCAGCAGCGGCAGCAGGTAGCTCGCGCCGAAGACGAGGCCGAGCGCGAACCCGGCGCGCATCCGCTGCCGCCAGACCACGAGCAGCAGCACCGCCACGGCCAGCGGAGCCAGCCACCAGCGGCCGCTCGGCGGCGAGGCGAGGTACAGCGCGAACCCGCCGGCTGCGACCGCCGGCAACCGCAGCCACCACGCCCCCGGACGTCGCCGCCCGGCGGCCGCACCGCGCGCGCGCTCGCCCTGCTGCGGACTCGTGGTGGCCACCACCGTTCAACCTTTCTCCGATGCTGCCGGGATGCGCGAGCCCGGGACATCGCGGAGCCCTGGGACATCGCGGGCGCAGCACGCGGTCGCGACCACACGTGGCGCCCCGGTCAATGTACGCGCCGCCGGCCCCGCCGGGACGAGCCGCTCCGTCCCGGCGGGGCGGGGTCACACGGTGTACAGGTCGTCGTCCTCGGCGTCGCGCTCGTAGACCGTCTCCCCGCGCAGCACGGTGCGCAGGCACCGCGGCCGCGGGGCGTGCGGGCCCAGGTCCGGCAGGCCGGGAACCCCGGCCCGCGGATCCGTCGACCACCGCTGCACTCGCGAGTCCGGCGCGGTGGTGACCAGCTCCCCCGCGTTCCACACCGCGTAAGTCGCCGGAGCCCCCGGCACCAGCGTGCCGGTGCGCCCGTCCTCGACACCGGCCGCCCGCCAGCCGCCGCGGGTGTGCGCCATGAACGCCGCGCGCGGCGACACGCCGTACCCCCCGGTGCGGTGGTTCACCGCCGCGGCGACCGCATCCCACGGGGCGCACGGCGTGACCGGGGCGTCGGAGCCGAAGGCCAGCAGCACCCCGTCGGCGGCGAGCCGGGAGAAGGGGTTCATCCGCGTGCCGCGCTGCACCCCGAGGCGCCGCGCGTACATCGCCGCGGAACCGCCCCAGGCCGCGTCGAAGGCGGGCTGCACCGAGGCGACCACGCCGTAGCCCGCGAGTTCCGCCGCTTGGTCCTCGCCCACCATCTCCAGGTGCTCGAGGCGGTGGCGCATGCTCGCCAGCGCCGGTGCGCCGACGGTCTCGGCGGCCTTGCGGAACCCGGCGCAGACCTCGGCGACGCCGGCGTCGCCGATCACGTGGAACCCGGCCTGCATCCCGTTGCGCGTGCAGTCCACGAGGTGTTCGGCGATCGCCTCCGCGTCGAGGTAGAGCACCCCGGAAGTGCTCGGATCGTCGACGTAGGGATCGCGCAGCGCAGCGGTGCGCGAGCCGACCGCGCCGTCGACGAACAGGTCCCCCGCCAGCCCGCGGGCGCCGAGCTCCCGCGCGCGGTCGACCGCGCCGAGCTCGCCCCAGTAGCCGATCACTTCCGGCACCCCGCCCTGCCGGGAGATCTCCAGCAGGTCGCGCAGGTCGTCCTCACCGGAGATGTCGGGCCCGGCGCACTCGTGCACGCAGGCGATGCCCTGCGCCGCCGCGTGCCGCAGGAATGCGCGCTGCGCCTCGCGGCGCTGCACCGGACCGAGCGATTCGCGGGCGGCGCGGCGCACGTGGTGGTGCGCCACGCGGGTCAGCGGCCCGGTGTCGCTCCACCCCTCGGCGCCCCGCGCCAGCGGCGTCTGCCGGACGAGCGCGCTCGACACCAGCGCCGAGTGCACGTCGATCCGCGACAGGTACACCGGCGCCCCGTTGCACGCCTCGTCGATCTCGGCGCGGGAGGGCGGGCGCCGCTCGGGCCACCAGGTCTCGTCCCAGCCGTGCCCCCAGACGAGCGTGCCCGGGTATTCCGCGACGTGGTCCCGCAGCGCGTGGAGGAACTCGGTCAACGACGCGCAACCGGTGAGATCCAGCCCGTTGAGCAGTAACCCCGCGGACGTCGCGTGCACGTGCGCGTCGACGAAGGCGGGCGCCACGAACGCGCCCTGGAGGTCGACGATTTCGGCACCGGGATGCAACGCCCTGCCGACCTCGTCGCCGCCGATCCACGAGATGACGCCGTTCGTCACGGCCATCGCGGTGGCATCGGCGTCGGCGGGCGAGTGAATTCGGCCGCCGAGCAACAACGTGGTGTCGGACATGTCCTTCGCTGTTTCCGTGTTCCGGGTCTCCACTGCACGGGTCGGTAGCGGCCGGGAGGCGGCCCCGGCCGCGATCGCTCATGCGAGCTTACCGGGGTCGATTCAGCGACCGACGAGACGGAGACCTTAGCGCCTGCAACGGCCCCGGCCCGGCCACCCGCCGGCGGCGGTGGCCGGGCCGCGAGGCCCGTGCACCGGTGTTCGCGTCCCGGTCAGGCCGTGCTGGGTCCGCGGCGCGGCGGCAGCGCGTCCGGACCGCCGTCGTCGGAATCCGGCCGCTGCCGCGGCTGCTCCTCGTCGTCCTCGGAGACCGACACCACTTCCCCGTCGATCACGTCGCCGGTCGCGTCGCGCCGCCCCGCGGGGCCCGAGGGGCCGCCGCCGGAGGGGGCGGTGCCGAACGGGACGGCACCGAAGGAACCGCCCGGGAAGCCCCGGTGCACCTGCTCGCGCATGGCCTGCGCGCGCCGCTCGGCGGAGCGCTGCATGCGCCTGCGCAGCAGCGAGCGCGTCGGCGGGAGCACGCACACCAGGCCCGCGACGTCGCTGAGGAAACCCGGCACGAGGAACAGCAGCCCGCCGCCGGCGATGAGCACCCCGTCGGAGACCTCGCGGTCGGCGGGACGGCGGGCCGTGGCCGCCTCGCGGAACTGGGCGAGCATGCGGCGCCCCTCGCGCTTGACCAGCCACGTGCCCAGCAGAGCACCGGCGAGCAGCAGCCCCAGGGTGGGCAGCGCACCGATGGCCTGGGCTACGAGCACGAGCACCGCGATCTCGGCGGCGGCGCCGATCAGGAGCACGGGGAAGATGGGCACGGCGTCGGGAACCTCCGGGTTTGCAGGGCAGTCACCGGGACAACGACACAGGACGCCCGTGTGATCCTGCCTGTGGGCGAAATCCACCGATTCCGGGTGTCATCGCTCACGCGGGCGGGCCGCCGCCCGCTCCCGCAGCCCCCTAGACTGCGTGGCGTGCGGGCGACCAGGACGACCACGCTTCTCGTGTTGGCACTGTGCGGTGTGCTGGCGATCAGCGTACTCACCAGCGACCGCTACCTGCCGACGGTTCCGGAGCAACCCGAGCGGTTGCCGCCGGCCGTGGTGACCCTCGGCGACAGCATGGTCTCCGGCGAGGGCACCGGCAACTACGTCCCCGGCACCGACGGCGCCGACGGCAACTGGTGCCACCGCTCGCCCGCCGCCACCGTGCACCAGCTGCCCGTGCCGCGGGGCGTGACCACGATCAACCTGGCCTGCTCCGGGGCGCGGGCCGGTGCCGTCGGCGACTCCCCGCGGGCGCAGTACCCCGAGGAATCCCAGTCGGAGCAGCTGGCCGAGATCGCCCGGCGCTACCGCATCACCGACGTGGTCGTGCAGGTCGGGGCCAACGACGACCCGAGCTTCGTGGAGACCGTCAACCGGTGCGTCGAGGCGTGGGGCCGGCGCGACCCCGCCGGCTGCTCGGGCGAGCTGCGCGAGCTCTGGCCGCAGCGGGTGGAGCGGATGCGGCCGAAGGTCACCTCCGCGCTGCGCGACGTGCGCGCGGCCATGATCGAGGCCGGCTACACGCGGAGCGGGTACTCGCTCGTGGTGCAGTCCTACCCCTCCCCCGTGGGACCGGGCGTGCCCGACTCGCTGCAGGACCTGTCCGGCTGCCCGTTCCTGACCCCGGACCTGCGGTGGATCCGCGAGCGCGCCGTGCCCCAGCTCAACGAGGCGCTGCGGGAGGTCGCCGAACGGGCCGACGCCCGGTTCCTCGACCTCTCCCGCGCCGGCGTGGGCCACGAGGCCTGCACCGGTGATCCGCGCACGGGCGACGGCGAGTGGTTCACGCGCCTGACGATCGACTGGCACGGCCTGGAGGACGAGCGGCGCGCCGGCCACGCGATGCAGGAGTCCTTCCACACCAACGCCGCCGGCCACGCGCAGATCGCCCGCTGCCTCGGCCAGTTCCTGGCGACGCGGGAGCAGCGGGCCGAGTGCCTGCCGAACGAGCGCGGGGACCTGCGGGCGGTGCCCGCGGACGAGGCCGCGGGCCGGCACCGGCCGTGAACCGGCCCGGTCAGGAGGTCGGTGGCTGCCGGCTGATGAATCCCGCGTCGGCTCGTCGAGGGGGCACGCGTCGACGCAGGACGACGACTCGGCTGTCCGGGACGGGAAGCCCCGGCTCACGGGACCGCCGGCTCGCGCGGGAGCGCGCTGACCGCTCTTCGCCCCATCGGTGCACGAGTGCCGCTGCGGGCAGGTCGCGGGCGCGTGGTTGCACGCGGTGTTGCGATGGTGGGGCCGCGGTGACGGCGGTTCGCCCCTGCAGCAGCGCGAGGAGGGAAGGCCATGCGTGCCATCCAGTTCGGCGAGTTCGGCGGGCCTGAGGTGCTTCGCCTCGACGAGGTCGAGCGGCCGGAACCAGCTTCCGGGCAGGTGCGCGTGGCCGTGCGCGTGGCGGGCGTCAACCCGGCCGACTGCAAGATCCGCGCCGGCGAGATGGGGGAGCCCGCACTGCCGCACCGACCCGGGCTGGAGATGTCCGGAGTCGTGGACGCGGCCGCCCCGGATGCCGCGTTCTCCGCGGGTGACGAGGTGTTCGGCTGGGCGCAGGGCGGCTCCTACGCCGACTGCGCGCTGGGCGGCGTGCTGGTGTCGAAGCCCGGCGACCTGGACTGGCGCGACGCGGCGGCGTTGCCCGTGGCCGGGGAAGCAGCACTGCGCGGCCTGCGCCTGCTGCACCCGCAGCCCGGCGAGGTGCTGCTCGTGCACGGGTCGAGCGGGGTCGTCGGGGCGATCGCGACGAGCTTCGCGGTGCAGCGCGGCGCGACCGTGCTCGGCACCTGCGGCGAGGCGAACGCGGAGTACGTCGCCTCCCTCGGCGCGACGCCCGTCCACTACGGCCGGGGACTCGTGGACCGCGTGCGGGCGGTCAGCTCCCGGGTGGACGCCGTGTTCGACGCGGCCGGTGCCGGGGCCTTGCCCGACTCGGTCACCCTCCGCGGAGGAACCACCGAGCGGATCGTGACCATCGCCGACCCCGCGGCGTTCGACCTGGGCATCACGTTCTCCAGCGGCAAGGCCGGGGACAAGAACGCCGACGTGCTCTCCGAGCTGGCCAACAGCGCGCGCAACGGGAGCCTGCCGCTCCGGCACGCCAGCAGCCACCCCCTCGCCGAGGCCGCGCGGGCCCAGCGGGAAGTCGCCACCGGGCACAGCGGCGGCAAGGTGACGCTGCGGGTCAGTTGAGGGACCAGCGCAGGCCCTTCCTCGCGCGGACCGTTCGCCCCGACCTCCCGATCCCGGCGAGCGCCGGGCTCGGGGGGCGCCGCGTACCTCGCGGCTGGGCCTGCTCCGCTGACCGCTGTGGTCGCCGCGCACGCGCACTGCGCCGTCGCCGCGGAACTGGCCGAAGGCCGCTGTCGCGCTCCGCGGGCTTCACGCCTTCCTGGAGACGCCTGCGCCGTCAGAGCCGACAGCTCCGGGCGCACGCACGCGTCGACCCCCTGGCACGCCGCAGCCGGGAAGACGTGACGCGCACTCCACGCCGCGGTCCGGCGCGCTCCGGAACCGAGCATGCCAGTCACGCCGAAGTCCACTCGGCGTGAGCGCGGAACTCGTGGAGCGGCGCAGCTCTCGCGCAACCATTGAGATCTCTCTTTATTGACAGTTTCAATCGTTGCTGTTTACCTGTGAGATGCAGCACGCCCCGCGGAGTTCGCCGGGACGGCGTCGCGCACCGGAACACCGCGGCGGCACGCGCACGCGGGCACCACCGACATCGCGAAGGAAGTCCATCGGCCGCACGCTCGCCGAGCGGCAGTTCGCACCCACCTCATGGAGGGGCAAGCATGCGCAACGAAGGTGTGGGCTCCTGGCCCTACCGGCGGACCCGGCTGACCCCCGACAAGACGGCGATCACCTTCCGCGGGGCGCGCTGGAGCTACGCCCAGCTCGACGACCGGGTGACGCGCCTGGCCCACGCCTTGCGCGGACTCGGCGTCGGCCGCGGGGATCGCGTGGCCCTGCTGAGCAGGAACCACCCCTCCTACCTCGAGGCGCTGTTCGCCTCGGGCCTGCTGGGGGCGATCTTCGTCCCGCTCAACGCGCGCCTGACCACGCCCGAGATCGCCTTCTCCCTCGAGGACGCGGGCGCGTCGGTGCTGATCCACTCCGCCGAGCTCTCCGACGTCGGCACCGCGGCCGCCGAGCGGGCCGCGACCCCGCAGCGGGTCGTCGTGGACGGGGCGCCCGATACCGGCGCGGTGGGTTACGAGGACGTCATCGCCGGTGCCGACGCGGCGCGGCTCGACGAACCGGTCTGCCACGGCGACCCGTGCTGCATCATGTACACCTCCGGCACCACCGGACGTCCCAAGGGCGTGGTGCTCACCCACGGCAACATCGTGTTCTCCGCGATGAACGCGGTCGTCGACCTGGACCTGCTCAGCGACGAGGTCTCGCTGATCTGCGCACCGCTGTTCCACACCGCGGCGCTGGACTTCGTCGCACTGCCCACCCTGCTCAAGGGCGGTACCGCGTGCATCGAGGAGGGCTTCGACGCCGAGCGGGTCCTGCGCGCCATCGAACGAGCGGGCGTCACCTACATGTTCGGCGCACCGACGATGTGCGACGCCCTCAGCAGCCACCCGGACTGGGAGGCGACGGACCTCTCGTCGATCCGCCGGATGATCGTCGCCGCCGCGCCGGTCCCCCCGCGGACGCTGCGCACCTACGCCGACCGCGGGATCAAGCTGTGCCAGGCCTACGGCCTCACCGAAACCGGCCCGGGCGCGCTCATCCTCACTCCCGAGAACGTCGAACCCAAGCTGGGCACCGCCGGGGTCCCCCACTTCTTCACCGACGTCCGGCTGACCGACCCGTCCAGCGAGCCGGTCCCCTCCGGGTGGCGCGGCGAGATCCAGGTCTGCGGCCCCAACGTCACGCAGCGCTACTGGAACCGCCCGGACGCCACCACCGAGGCCTTCG
Source organism: Salinifilum aidingensis (assembly GCF_054782015.1). Classification (NCBI taxonomy): domain Bacteria; kingdom Bacillati; phylum Actinomycetota; class Actinomycetes; order Pseudonocardiales; family Pseudonocardiaceae; genus Salinifilum; species Salinifilum aidingensis. The sequence goes on from NZ_BAAGTH010000011.1 coordinate 52,766, forward strand.
CCGAGCAGGGCTGGTTCCGCTCCGGGGACGTCGGTGTCGCCGACGAGGACGGCTTCGTCACCGTCGTCGACCGGATGAAGGACATGATCATCTCCGGCGGGGAGAACATCTACCCCGCCGAGGTGGAGGCCGTCCTGCTGGAACTTCCCGGCGTCGCGGAGTGCGCGGTGTTCGGCGTTCCCGACGAGACGTGGGGCGAGGTCGGACGCGCTGCCCTCACCCTCGAGGAGGACTGCGAACTGTCCGAACAGGACCTGGTCGGCCACCTCGCCGAGCGCCTCGCCAAGTACAAGGTCCCCAAGTCGTTCCTGTTCCTCGACGAGATCCCGCGCAACGCCAGCGGCAAGATCCGCAAGCACGAGCTCCGCGAGCACCACTCCGGCTGACACCCGCGCGGAACCGGCGCCACGACCGGTCCGCCCGCACCGACCGTCGGGCGCCGCGCAGCCGCCGCCCAGACCTGCTGCCCGCAGTCCTCCCCCAGCCACCGGAGACCCCATGACGGCCAACGACGTCGCCGCTGCTCCGTCCGCGCAGCGACGAGGAGAAATCCGACGAGTCGTGCTTTCCAGCTACCTCGGCAGCACGATCGAGTTCTACGACTTCCTGCTCTACTCCACCGCCGCCTCGCTGGTGTTCGGACCGGTGTTCTTCACCGATCTCGCGCCGCTGGCGGCCACGGTGGCCTCCTTCGGCACCTTCGCCGCCGGTTACCTCGCCCGCCCCCTCGGCGGCGTGGTCCTCGGCCACTTCGGGGACCGCCTCGGCCGCAAGCGGATGCTGGTCCTGGCGATGTCCGTCATGGGCGCGGCCTCCTTCCTCATCGGCCTCATCCCGCCGGCCGCGGTCATCGGCTCCTGGGCAGCGGTGCTCCTGGTGCTGCTACGGATCGGCCAGGGCATCGCCGTCGGCGGCGAATGGGGCGGTGCCGCGCTGATGTCCCTGGAACACTCGGAGAAGAAGCGACGCGGGTTCGCCGCTTCGTTCACCAACGCCGGAGCCCCGTCCGGGGCGGTGCTGGGAACCGTGATGATGGGCCTCTTCTCCTCGCTTCCCCGCGAGCAGTTCCTCGCCTGGGGCTGGCGCGTCCCGTTCCTGTTCTCCGCGGTGCTGCTGGCCGTCGGCCTGTTCGTGCGCTCGCGGGTGTCGGAAAGCCCGCTGTTCCAGGCCGCGATGGAGCAGCCCGCCGCGAAGAAGCCGTCCGTGCCGATCCTGCAGGTGCTGCGCAGGCCGAAGAACCTGCTGCTGACCGCCTTCGGCAGCAGCGCCATGTTCGCCCTGCAGGTCATGCTGGCGACCTTCGCGATGTCCTATGCCGTGGACCGGGGGGCCGAGCAGCAGGTGGTGCTGTTCTGCTTCGCCCTGACCTCCTTCACCCAGATCTTCACGGTCGTGGCCTGCGGCCGGCTGTCGGACATCGCGGGCCGACGCCCGGTCATGATCAGCGGAATCGTGCTGTTCGTGGCGCTGCTGCACCCGATGCTGCAGTGGTGGGCCTCGGGCAGCGCGCTGCTGGTCCTCCTGGCCTTCTTCCTCGGCAAGACCACCCTGGGGCTGGTGTACGGCCCGATGGCGGCCTTCATCTCCGAGCAGTTCGGCACCACGGCCCGCTACACGGGGGCTTCGCTGGGGTACCAGCTCGCGACGTTGCTCGGCGCCGGACTGACCCCGATGATCCTCACCTCGCTGTACGCCTCCAGCGGCCGCGACGTCATGTCGGTGGTGTGGTTCCTGGCCGCGGTGAGCCTGATCAGCGTGGTGGCCATCCTGCTCACCCGCGAGAGCAAGGACAACGAGCTCGCCCGGCAGGACTCGTGACGAAGCAGCGCCGCGGCGGCGCGGGCTCGGTCGGCAGGAGCGCCACCAGCCGGGGCACTCCGCAACGCACCCGTCACTCCCCGGCCGCGGACGAGGCGGTCTCCTGCTCGGTGGCCGCTTCGCCGGGGAAGACGATCTGCTGCAGCACGCCCCGGAGCTGTTCGAGGTGCTGCCGCGGGATCCGGGCGAAGTGGTCCTCCTGGGCCCCGTCCACGCGCTGCTGGGCTTCGCCGCGAACCCGGTGGCCCTCCTCCGTGGCCACGATGAGCTTGTTGCGGCGGTCGACCGGATCGGGCGCCCGCGTGACGAGGCCGCGGCCCTCCAACTCGTCGACCAGGGCCACGACCTGGCTGGGGTCCAGCCCCATCAGGGCGGCCAGGCGCCGCTGGGTCACTCCTCCCTCCTCCTCGCCGGCCAGGGCCAGCACCGAGTAGGACCGCACCCGCAGCCCCAGGGGGGCCAGCGCGTCGCTGGCCGATCTGGCCACCACGCCACTGGCCCGGGAGAGCAGGAAGCCGAGGTCCTCGGCCAACGAACTGTTCGCGCTCATCGGATGTCCTCCCGTTCGTACTGCGCACAACGTACCATTTCCTTAACCATTGACATTTTCAACCATATAAGTTTGCATTTAAATTAGGCACCAACCCCGCTCACCAGGAGTCGCCATGGAACTCACCGGCAAGGTCGCGATCGTCACGGGCAGCGGCCAGGGGCTCGGCCTCGCCTACGCGCGCGAACTCGCCCGCCGCGGCGCCGCGGTCGTGGTCAACGACGTCAACGCCGACGCCGCCAACGACGCCGCCGCCGCGATCACGGCTGACGGCGGCAGGGCGCACGCCGCCGTCGGCGCCGTGGGGAGCACGGAAGCCGCGGAAGCGCTGGTGCGCGAAGCCGTCGAGCACTTCGGACGGTTGGACGTCCTGGTCACCAACGCCGGTGTGCTGCGCGACAAGGTCGTGTGGAAGATGACCGACGAGGACTTCGACCAGGTCCTCGACGTCCACGTGCGCGGCACGTTCACCTGCGTGCGCGCCGCGGTGATCAGGATGCGCGAGCAGGGCGAGGGCGGGCGCATCATCTGCGTCGGCTCGCCGGCGGGCCAACGCGGCAACTTCGGCCAGACCAACTACTCCGGCGCCAAGGCCGGCATCCTCGGCATGGTCCGTACCTGGGCCCTGGAGCTGCAGCGCGCCGGCATCACCGCCAACGCGGTCGTCCCGGTCGCGGCCACCGCGATGACCGGGACGGTGCCCTTCCTCAAGGACTACGTCGACGCGCTGCACAACGGCGAGCAGCTGCCCGCCTTCGCCCGCCGCGAACTCGGCTTCGGCAGCCCGGAAGACGCCGCGGGCGTCGTGGCCTTCCTCGCCGGGGACGAAGCCGCCGGGATCACCGGCCAGGCCGTCGGCGTCGGCGGGGACCGCCTGGCGCTGTGGTCGCACCCGGACATGACCACCACTGCCTACCGCGACGGCGGGTGGGACGCCGACGCGATCGCCCGCGAGTGGCCGGACACCTTCGCCGCGCACGTGGAACCGGTCGGCGAGAAACTGCCCGAGGAGGACGCCGCGCGATGAGCACCTACACCTGCGGCGTCGACGTCGACGCGATTACCGCGCTGGACGTGCACGCGCACGTCGAAATCGACAGCTGCGGCCACAAGTCCCTCGACGACGACCTGATCGCCGCCTCCGAGAAGTACTTCAAGTCCGGCCAGGAACGCACCCCCGGCATCGAGGCCGTGGCCGAGCACTACCGCGAACGCGACATGGCCGCGATCGTGTTCACCGTCGACGCCGGATCCGCCACCGGACACCCGGTCAACTCCGTCGAGGAGATCGCCGAACGAGCAGCCGAGCACAACGACGTGCTCATCCCCTTCGGCTCCGTGGACCCCTGGCGGGGAAGGGCCGCCGCCAAGCGGGTGCGCGCCCTGGTCGACGACCACGGGGTCCGAGGGTTCAAGTTCCACCCCAGCCTGCAGGGATTCGAACCGAACAACCGCGACTTCTACCCGCTGTACGAAACGCTGGCCGAATGCGGGGTGCCGGCCCTGTTCCACACCGGGCAGACCGGCATCGGTGCCGGCCTGCCCGGCGGGCACGGCATCAAGCTGCGCTACTCCGACCCGATGCTGCTCGACGACGTCGCCGCAGACTTCCCCGAGCTCACCATCATCATGGCCCACCCGTCGGTGCCCTGGCAGGACGCCGCCATCTCCAGCGCTTCGCACAAACCCAACGTGCACATCGACCTGTCCGGCTGGTCCCCGAAGTACTTCCCGCCGCAACTGGTCCGGGCCGCCAACTCGTTCCTGCGGCACAAGGTCCTGTTCGGCTCGGACTTCCCCGTCATCCAGCCCGACCGCTGGATGCGCGACTTCGAGAAGCTGGAGATCAAGGACGAGGTCCGGCCGCTGATCTTCAAGGAGAACGCGCTGCGCGTGCTGGGCCTGCGCTGAGCGGGTCCGGACCACCCCATCGCACCGAACACCGCAGGAGGAAGCGTGTCCGCCACCGCCACGACGACCACACTGGACACCCTCGCCGAGCTCGCGGCGCTCGAGGGCCGCTCGCTCGGGAGCAGCTCGTGGTTCTCCGTCAGCCAGCAGCGCATCAACACCTTCGCCGATGCCACCGACGACCACCAGTGGATCCACACCGACCCCGAACGGGCCAAGGCCGAGAGCCCCTTCGGCGGCCCCGTCGCCCACGGGTACCTCACGCTGTCGCTGATCATCCCCATGTGGGAGGAAGTGCTCACCGTGCGCAGCGTGACCACGAAGGTCAACTACGGGCTCAACAAGCTCCGCTTCGTCAGCCCCGTGCCCGCCGACGGCCGAGTGCGGCTCACCGCCGCCCTCAAGCAGTACGAGGACCTGCCCGCCGGCGGCGCGCAGGTCACCGTCGACGCCGCCATCGAGCTCGAGGGCGGTGAGCGGCCCGCCTGCACCGCCGAAGCCGTCTACCGCATGTTCGATTGAGCGGGCGGGAAGGGAACGATCATGGCGGCACCACCCGAAGCGGTCCTGCTCGGCACCTCCGGCGGCCCGCGGTGGCGGCGCGAGCGCGCGGGAATCGCCTCGGCCGTCATCGCGGGCGACGCGGTCTACCTCGTCGACTGCGGCTACGGCGTCGGCCGTCAGGCGGTCCGGGCCGGACTCGACCTGGGCCGGCTGCGCGGGGTCTTCATCACCCACCTGCACTCCGACCACACGGTCGACTTCATCAGCCTGCTGCTCTACGGCTGGTACGAGAACCTCGAAGGCGTCGCCCGGCCCGTCACCGCTCTCGGACCGGGCAACCGCGGCGGGGTGCCGCCCGCCTCACCGCACGCGGCGCAGACACCACCGGCGATCTGCCCGAGCAACCCCACACCGGGCTTGGCCGAGATGACCGACCACCTCCTGCGGGCCTTCGCCACCGACGTCAACGACCGCATCCGCGACAACCTCCGACGCCCTCCGGGCGAGCTGCTCACCGCCCGCGACATCGCGCTGCCGGCCGCGGTGGGTTTCCACCCCGACACCGCCCCGTGCCCGCCCGCGCGCCCGTTCGAGATCTACGAGGACGACCGCGTACGGGTGCGCGCCACCCTCGTCCAGCACGCTCCCATCGCCCCCGCCTTCGCCTTCCGGTTCGACACCGAGGAGGGTTCGATCACCTTCTCCGGCGACACCGGCGTCTGCGACAACCTGCTCGAGCTCGCCGCCGGCTCCGACGTGCTCGTGCACGAGGTCATCGACGAGCAGTGGGTGCACCAGCGCTACGAGCACGGGCGCACCGAGCAGCAGCGCTCCATGATCGAGCACCACCTCACCGCCCACACCCCCGTCCCCGGCGCCGGGCGCGCGGCGGAGGAAGCCGGGGTGCGGACGCTCGCGCTCAACCACTTCGTCCCCGGCGAGCTGGAGCACCCGCGCTGGCACGCCGCCGCCGAGGAGTTCTCCGGCACCCTCGTCGTCGGTCAGGACCTCGACCGGATCCCGCTCCGGGGATGAGCACCGCACCCTCCGCCCACCTGAGCCCCGCGGCGGTGCCCGCTGGACGAGGTCGCGGCCCGGCGCCGGCCCAGTGGGTCCCAGCTGCCGGGCGGGCTCAGATGTCGGGCGGGCGGTTCTCGAACGGGGTCGACAGCACCACGGTCGTGCGGGTGGACACCTTCGCCGCCTCCCGGATCTGGCGCAGCAGCTCCTCCAACCCCTGCGGCGAGGCCACGCGCACCCGCAGGATGTAGGACTCGTCGCCGGCGACCGAGTAGCACGACTCGATCTCCGGCAGGTGCCGCAGCCGGTCCGGGTAGTCGTCCGGGGCGGCCGGGTCGGTCGGGGTGAGCGAGATGAACGCCGTCAGCGGCAGGCCGATCTGCTCACCGTCCACTTCGGCCGCGTACCCGCGCAGCGCCCCGCGCTGCTCCAGCCGCCGGACGCGCTGGTGCACCGCGGAGACGCTGAGCCCGACCCGCTCGGCGAGGTCCGTGAAGCTGCACCGCCCGTCGTGGGCCAGTTCCCGCAGGATCGCCCGGTCGGTCGGTTCCAGCTCCCCGGACGCGTTCGGCGTCTTGTCGCTCACGCGTCGAGCACCACCAACTCGTGCGGCTGGTTGTTCACGCTCTCCGCGCCGTCGGCGGTGACCAGCACGATGTCCTCGATGCGGGCGCCCCAGCGGCCCTGCTGGTAGATGCCCGGTTCGATGCTGAAGGCCATGCCGGGCTCCAAGGAGAGGTCGTTGCCGCCGACGATGTAGGGCTCCTCGTGCACGTCCAGCCCGATGCCGTGCCCGGTGCGGTGCACGAAGTGCTCGCCGAAACCGGCCTCGGCGATCGGTCGGCGGGCGGCCTCGTCGACGTCCTCGGCGCTCGCGCCGGGGAGCACCGCCTGCACCGCGGCCCGTTGCGCGGCTTCGAGCACCGCGTAGGTCCCGCGCACGTCCTCCTGGGCGGGGTCGCCGATCGCGTAGGTGCGCGTGCAGTCCGAGTTGTACCCCTCGGGCGTGGGACCGCCGATGTCGACGACGACCACATCGCCGCGCTCGAGCACCCGCTCGGACAGCGCGTGGTGCGGGCTGGCCCCGTTCGGCCCGGAGCCGACGATGACGAACTCGGCCTCGCGGTGGCCCTCCGCTTCGATCGCCGCGGTGATGTCCGCACCGGCCTGCGCCTCGGTGCGCCCCGGGCGCAGGAACTCGCCCATGCGCGCGTGCACCCTGTCGATGGCGGCACCGGCGGTGCGCAGGGCCTCCAGCTCCGCGGGATCCTTGCGCATGCGCAGGTGGCGCAGCACCGGCCCGGCCAGCACCTGCTCGGCCCCCGGCAGCGCCGAACGCAGCGGCAGGGCGTGCAGCGCGGGCATGGCGTCGGCCACCGCGACCCGCCGCGGGGTGTTCCCGCCGCGGTGCAGCAGATCGGTGACGATGCCGTGCGGGTCCTGCCCGTCCACCCAGGTCACCATCTCCACGCCGAGCTGCTGGGCGGGCACGTCGGCGTAGCCGAGCTCCTCCAGCTTGGGCAGCACCAGCGCGGGCGCGGCCTCGACCCCCGCGGCCGGCACCACCAGGCAGCTGAGGCGCTCGAACGACTCGCCGGCCGCGCCGACCAGGTAGCGCAGGTCCGAGCCGGGGGTGATCAGCAGCGCGTCCAGGTCGGCGCGCGCGGCGGCCTCGGCCGCCCGGTTCAGGCGCGCCGCCAGCGCGCTCGTGGAGTTCGGGCTGTCGTGCATGCTGGCCATGGTCGCCAGCGTAGCCGCAGGGACGCATCTTCCGGGCACGGGTGCCTCGGCGGCCGCGTGCGCGCCGTGGCAGGCTGAACACCCGTGACAGGTGCGCTCATGCTCGTCGACTCGGCGGGACTGTGGTTCCGCTCGTACTACGCGCTGCCGGATTCGCTGACGGCACCGGACGGCACGCCGGTGAACGCGGTGCGCGGGTTCTGCGACATGCTCGGCAGGCTGCTGACCGAGCAGCGGCCCGCGCGCGTGGTGGCCTGCTTGGACGAGGACTGGCGTCCCGCCTTCCGCGTGGCCGCACTGCCCTCCTACAAGGCCCACCGCGTCGCCGAGGAGGACGCCGCGGCCGAGGAGGTCCCGGATGCGCTCGGGCCGCAGATCCCGGTGATCCTCGAGGTGCTCGCCGCGGCGGGCATCGCCACCGCCGAGGCCCAGGGCTACGAGGCCGACGACGTGATCGGCACGCTCGCCGAGCGGGAGCGCAGCGCACCGGTCGACGTGGTCACCGGCGACCGCGACCTGTTCCAGCTGGTGCGCGCCGAGCCCTCGCCGGTGCGGGTGCGCTACGTCGGCGCGGGGCTGTCCAAGGCCCAGGACTACGGCCCGGCGGAGCTCGCCGAGCGCTACGGGCTGACCACCGCCCGGGCCGGGGCGGACTACGCGGACGTGGCGGTGCTGCGCGGCGACCCGTCCGACGGGCTGCCGGGCGTGGCCGGTGTCGGGGAGAAGACCGCGGCGCGGCTGATCACCGAGTTCGGCTCGCTGGAGGCGCTGCTGGCCGCGGCCGGTGGGCCCGCACCGGCGCGCGCCAGCAGGAGCGCGCTCACCCCCCGGCTGCGGGCGAAGCTCGCCGAAGCCGCCGAGTACCTGGCCGCCGCGCCCTCGGTGGTGCGGGTGGTGCGCGATGCCGACGCGGTCGTCGACCGCGACGACGCGCTGAGCCCCACCGCCGCGGACGACGAGCGCCTCGACGAGCTGAAGCGGCAGTGGGGGCTCGGCGGCAGCATCGACCGGCTGCGCGAGGCGCTGCGCGCCTGCACCTGAGCCGCAACGGCCCCGGAGGCCCTGCTGCGGGCGTCGGCAGGCACGGCTGGCTCGTCCGGACCCGGTGCCGAACGCGCCGCGGCCGACGTGTCGATGGTGCGGAGACGCGACCGCGGGCGCCCGAGGACGCGCGGAACCGGATCCACATCGGACGGTGTATCGAATTGGTCCGAACCGGTGATCGACCGCCGGGGGAGAACTCTGGTTGCATCACCGTTGCGGTACGACCCCGCTGGGGAGGCGAAGTGCGTTCTCGACGACTGGCTCGTTGCTTGGTCGCGATCGGTGCCGTCCTCGCGGTCGGCGGTCCGTCGCTGCCCGCCCAGGCCGCGTCCGCGTCCGTGCCGACCGCGCAGGAGTGCGTCAGGACCCTTCGGTGCAGTTTGGCCGAGTTCGACCGGATGCCGATGTCCCAGCGGGTGCTGTTCGTGCGACTGCTGCAGCGCGAACACGGGGGGCAGTTCGAACCGGACTTCGAACGGTGGGCTGCGATCGCGGGCGTCATGTCCGCCGCGCGCGACCGCGGGCTCGGCGAGCACGGGACGTGGATGTCGGTGGCCAACTCGGGCTTGCTGGAAGCCGTGGAGCGCGCGGTCGCCGCCGCCCGCGACGGCGAGGACACCGGGCCCCGCCCCGGAACCGCGGACAATCCCGGCATCCGGCGGTGGGAGAACTATCTGGTCGACCTGGCCAACGGGCGACTGACCGCCCGACCGGTGCACGACGAGGCCTGGAGCCGCGCCGAACAGGTGTCGCTGGACCACGGGGACCACGTCGCCCGTTCCGACTACCAGATCCGGCCCACCAGCGCCGAAGAGCGGTTCAAGAGGTTCACCGACCTGTACCGCTGGGCGATGCAGAACGAGGACGAACTGCCCGAAGCGCTGGGAACGTTGGCACCGGTGCTGTGGTGGTTCACCGATGTCCGCAACGAGCGGTCCTACCGGTTGAGCGCGGAGATCGCGATGACGGCGTCGTTCGGACCTCCGGGTTTGGACAGCCTGACCGACCTGCTGGCGCGCATCCAGCGCGAATGCCCGGACTGCGTGCGCCCGGCCCCGGCGTGAGGCGCTCCGGCCGGTCGTCGCGGGGTTGGCTACCCCGTCGGCGGACGCGTTCCGCGGAGAACCACTCGCACCGGCCTTCCGCAGCCCGCGCGGCACCCACCCGCGCCTTCGCCGGTCCTCGGGACCACGTGCGGGCTCCCGGCGCCCGCGGTCAGAAGCTCGTGCCGCACCAGGGGGATCGGGCGGTGCGGAACAACGCGTCCGCAGTGGACACCGCGTCGGGGTCGTCGACGGTGACGCGTCCCGCGTCGACCATCCGCGTCATCGACTCCTCGCCGAGGTAGAGCGCGCCCAGAGTGGACACGTCGCACCGCAGCTGCGGCGCCTCGGCGCACCGCCATGCGCCGTCCGGGCCGATCCGGTAGCAGCCGCCGTTCTCCGGCAGGAACGGGTCGTCGACCGCGAGGAGCACCGGCTCGCCCGCCGCGTACGACCGGGCGCGCAGCGCGGCCTCCACGTCCACCAGCCGCAGCCACAGGTCGTCGTCGAGGCGCGTGGTGCGGCACTCGCGGTGGTCGGTCAGCCACCACTCCAGCGGCTCGTCGAGCGGGCGCGCCGCCGCGACCACGACGTCGGACAGGTCCACCCCGAGCAGGAACTCCCACAACCCGGCCGCGGCGCGGGCGTCCGGCGCCTGGAAGTCGAGCACGCGCAGCGTGGTCTCCCCGCTGTCGAAGCGGTGGTCGACCGAGACCGGCTCGTAGGACGCGAAGCCGTCCGCGGCGCCCGACTGGTCGCGGTGCACCGCGGTGGCCGCGGCCGCGCTCCGGTGGCCGAGCGCGTGGGTCCACCAGGCGGCGGGCCGCTCGATCATGCCGGGGCGTTCGCCCCCGATCCGGCGGTAGGCCTCGGGCAAGACCTCCGCCACCTCCTCCGGCGGCACCAGGTCCACGCGTCCGCCGCTCGGGGCGGTGGCGGCCGTGCGCGCGGTGCGCGCGTCCACCTGCACGCGGCGGCTCCGCGTGGCCAGTCCGTAGCCGAAGCGCTCGTAGATCCCCGTTTCCGAGGCGTGCAGCACCGCCACCGGTTCCCCGGTCCGGCGGGCGTCGTCCAGCTGCCGCCGCATCAGCGCGCGCAGCACGCCGCGCCGCGTGCGGTCCGGGCGCACACCGACCCCGGTGACCGCCGCGGCGGCGAGGCTCCCGCCGGGAACGGTCAGCTCCGCCCGGGTCGACCGCGCCGTCCCGGCCAGTTCCCCGTCGAGGAACCCGCCCAGCACGCGGCCCGGCTCGTGCAGCGGTCGCACCCGCTCCCACTGCGCGTCGCTCGGCGCCGCCACGTGGAGCGTCCGCATGAACAGCCCGTTGGCCTCGCGGAAGCGCCGCTCCTCCAGCACCTGCACATCGGCGTCCCTCACGCCGACGATCCTGCCCGCGGCGGCGATCGGTGTCCACGACGGGTCGCAAGGCTCACTTCGGGTGCCCGACCTCGTAGACACCGCGGTCGTTCTTGACCGAGATCGTCACCACCTGCGTCTCCCCGCCGATGCGCACCCGGCAGTCGAACTGGTGGCCCGCTGCGACGCGCTGCCCGGACGGGCAGCGCACCTGCTCGACGTCGCCGATCCGGTACGAGTCGCGCAGCGTCTGCGCGATCCCCTTCTGCACGCCTGCCACGTCGAACACGGGGCGGACGAACCAGCCCGGGGCGACGAACCCGAGCACCGCCACGACGGCCAGCACCACCGCGGCGGCGCCCCCGCCCAGCAGCCACGGCAGCCGCGCGCGCCCGCGCCGCGGGCGTTCCGGCCCCGGTCCCGCGGGGGCGCCTCCCGGGCCCGCGGAGGCCCCGGGACCCGGGTCCTCCCCGGGCGGGGCGGCCGGCACGGGGCGGTGCTGCGGCGGCTGCCACTGCGCCCCCCACTGCGGCTGTTGCGGGTGCTGGCCCGGCGGCGGTTGCGGGGCCGGCTGCGGTGGTTGCTGCTGCGCGGGCTGCGGTCCGGACCCGGGCTGCTGCCCGGACGCGGGGTGCTGCTGCGGGTACTGCTGGGGCTGTGCCCGCGGTGCGCTCTCGTTCTGCGGGGCAGTCCCCGGCGCCTGCTGCGACTGGCCCGCCGGCTGCGGGAACGGCGGCGCCTGCTGCGGCTGGGGCTGCTGCGGCGGCCAGGAGGTCGGTCCGCCCTGCCAGGCCGGCTGCCCGGGAGGCGGGCCGTACGGGCTGGACATGCGCACCTCCGGATGCTCGCTGGCACTCACCCGAGCACGTCACCGCGCGCCCGGGACCCGCGCGCGCGGTGACGCGACAGGGGTGATCAAACCACACCGGCCGGCCGGCGCCCGCGGCCACCGGGGCGGGGTGCGCGCTCGAGGCCGCTACATCCGGGTGGTGTGCTGGGGCAGGATGTAGAGCGTGACGCGCTCGTCGCCGGGCTGGTGGTAGGGGTACTCCTCCTGCCCGAGGTACTTCTGGGCCAAGCTGTTGATGAAGGCGTTGTCCGAATCGTCCTCGAAACGCTCCACGCGACCGCGGATTTCCAGGTAGCGGTACGGGTTGTCGGGGTCCGTGACCGAGAGCGCCACGCGGGGGTCGCGTTGCAGGTTGCGGTACTTCTGCCGCCCCGTGGTCTGGCTGATCTTGATGAACTCGCCGTCGGTGTCGTACCAGACCGGGGTGGACTGCGGTTCGCCGCCGGGGCCGAGCGTGGCCACGTGGACGAATCCCGGCTTGTCGAGCAGGTCGGCGTGACTGCTGGGAATGCTCATCTGGGATTTCCTCGCTGTCGGTGCTCCGATTGGCCCTCCGCGGAGGAGTGAACCACGCCTGCGAGCCGGTCACGGCCCTGGACACGCCGGCCGCGCGGAAGACACCCGCTCGAGCCACCAGCACGACGGCGGGCGGTGGCACGTCCCCGACCGGAACCCCGGGTCACGCCGAACCGGCGGCCACCACGCCGCGGCGCACCGCGTTGACCGCGTACCGCGCCGCCTCCCCCACAGGGTCCTCGGTGCCGCAGACCACGCGGATCTGGTCCAGCAGGTCCACGACCTGCCGGCACCACCGCACGAAGTCACCGGCGGAGAGCTCCCCCGCCTCGTCGACGAGCACCGTCTCCAGCTCGGCCCCGCTGGCCCAGGCGTGGACGGCGGTGGCGAAACCCGCGTCGGGCTCGCGCGTGCGCTCGATCTTGTGCCGCTGCTCGTCCTCCGACAGCTGCGCCCACACCCGGTGGGTCGCCAGCAGCGCGTCGTGCACCGCGTCGTTCGGCGGCCGCGGGGTGCTCACCGCCTCCCGCCGCGACTCGTAGACGAGCGCGGAGACCACGGAGGCCAGCTCGGCCGGCTCCAACCCGTTCCACACGCCCTCGCGCAGGCACTCGGCGGCGAGCAGGTCCGATTCGCTGTACAGCCGCGCGAGCCGCTTCCCGTGCGGCGTGACCGGCTCCGCCGTCTCGTCCGGGCGCAGGTAGTCCCGCTCGGACAGCAATCCGAGGATCCGGTCGAACGAGCGCGCCAGCGAGTGCGTCGTGGCCGCGACCTTCCGGCGCAGCTGCTCGGTGTCCTGGTTCAGCCGGTCGTGGCGCTCCGCCCACCGGGCGTGCGTCTCCCGCTCGGGGCAGGAGTGGCACGGGTGCTCCCGCATCCGGCGCCGCAGGTCCTGCAGCTCCTCGTCGTCGGCCGCCTCCGCCCGGCGCCGCCGGTTGCGCTTGGTCGGCGCGACGATGCCCGACTCGCGCAGCGCGCCCGCCACGCTGCGCTTGGCCTTCGGCGAGCGGGTGTCGACGAACTTCGGCACCGTGATCCGGCCGAGCGCCTCCACCGGGGCGGGGAAGTCCGCGACGTTGAGCCGCCCCGCCCAGCGGTCCTCGGTGACCACGAGCGGGCGCGGCTCGTGCATGCGGTCCACCCCCGGGTCGAGGACCACGGCCAGACCGGAGCGGCGGCCGGAGCGCACCGCGATGACATCGCCCTTGCGCAGCTTCTCCAGCGACTTCGCCGTCTCCGCGCGGTCGTCGGACCGCTTGTCCTTGGCCAGCTGCTTCTCGCGCTCGCCGATGCGCTTGCGCAGCTGGAAGTACTCGCTGAAGTCACCTTCGTCGCAGTGCATGGCCTCGGCGTAGCCGTTGAGCGCCTCGGTGTTGCGCTCGACCTTGCGCGACTGGCCCACGACCGAGCGGTCCGCCTGGAACTGGGCGAAGGACTGCTCGAGCAGGTCCCGCGCCGCCCGGCGGCCCACCCGGCCCACCAGGTTGACGGCCATGTTGTAGCCGGGGCGGAACGACGAGCGCAGCGGGTAGGTCCGCGTCGAGGCCAGCCCGGCGACGTGCTTCGGGTCGACCCCGGGCTGCCACAGCACGACCGCGTGGCCCTCCACGTCGATGCCGCGCCGCCCGGCCCGGCCGGTCAGCTGGGTGTACTCGCCCGGGCTGAGGTCCACGTGCGCCTCGCCGTTGAACTTGACCAGGCGCTCCAGCACGACGGTCTTGGCCGGCATGTTGATGCCCAGCGCCAGGGTTTCGGTGGCGAAGACCGCCTTGACCAGGCCGCGGACGAACAGCTCCTCGACCGTCTCCTTGAACGCGGGCAGCAGCCCGGCGTGGTGGGCGGCCACGCCGCGCTCGAGCGCCTCGCGCCACTCCCAGTAGCCGAGGACTTCCAGGTCCGCGTCCGGCAGCGAGGAGGTGTACTCGTCGACGACCTCGCGGATCTCGTCGACCTCCTCCGGCGTGGTCAGCCGCAGCCCGGAGCGCGCGCACTGCGAGACGGCCGCGTCGCAGCCGGCGCGGCTGAAGATGAACACGATCGCGGGCAGCAGCTCCCGGTCGTACAACCGCCGCAGCACGTCCACCCGCGACGGCGGCTGGAACCGGCGGGGCCGGGGCTTGCGGTACTTGTCCTTCGGCCCGCCCCGGCCGCGCGGTGGCGTGTGCGTGCGGGTGAGCTCCTGCGCGTGCCGCAGCAGCTTCGGGTTGACCCGCAGCTCGTGGTCGTCCGTCTCCCCGGCGAAGAGGTCGAACATCCGCCCGCCGACGAGCACGTGCTGCCACAGCGGAACCGGGCGGTGCTCCTCGACGACGACGGTGGTCTCCCCGCGCACCTCCTGCAGCCACTCGCCGAACTCCTCGGCGTTGCTGACCGTGGCCGACAGGCTCGCCACCCGCACGTAGTCGGGCAGGTGCAGGATGACCTCCTCCCACACGGCCCCGCGGAACCGGTCGGCGAGGTAGTGCACCTCGTCCATGACCACGTAGCCCAGCAGGTCCAGGCTGCGCGCCCCGGCGTAGAGCATGTTGCGCAGGACCTCGGTGGTCATCACGACCACCTGGGCCTCGCCGTTGATGGAGGTGTCTCCGGTGAGCAGCCCGACCGCGTCCTCGCCGTAGCGCTCGCACAGGTCGGTGTACTTCTGGTTCGACAGCGCCTTGATCGGCGTGGTGTAGAAGCACTTGCGCCCCTCGGCCAGGGCCAGGTGCACGGCGAACTCGCCGACCACGGTCTTGCCCGCGCCGGTGGGCGCGCACACCAGCACGCCCTGCCCGTCCTCCAGTCCCTGGCAGGCGGTGCGCTGGAAGGGGTCGAGCGGGAAGGACATCGCCCCGGCGAACTCGGCGAGCCGCGGGTGGCTCCGGCGCGTGCGGTGCGCCGCGTACGCCTCGGCCGGGGAGGTCTCATCGGTAACAGTACGGCGGCTTGCCACGTCCCCAGGCTTTCATATCTGCTCGAGCTCGTCGCACCTGCCTGAGCTGCGCAGCACGCTCACCGCGCGTCGGGCGGCGGGGCCGCGCTCGGCAGGCCGGCGGCACCGGCCTGCCGAGCGCGGCGGGCGGTCAGGTGTTCCCGGAGCGGTCGTTCGTCGGGTCGCCGTCCTCGGACTCCATCCGCGAGGGGCGGTGGTCGACCTTCGACGGCTCGTCCGGGGCGAGCCCGGCGAACTCGTCGCGCCGGTGCTTGCGCGCGTCGTGCACGCGGCAGATGAGCAGCGCCGCGAGGAACAGCAGCGACAGCGCCCCGCCCAGCGCGAGCATCGAGAACGGGTCCTGCGGCGTGACGACCGCGGCGAAGGCGAACAGGCCGAGGAGCACCCCGCGCCACCAGTTCTTGAGCTGCTCGTAGCTGAGCACGCCCGCGAAGTTGAGCATCACCACCACCAGTGGCAGCTCGAAGCTCACCCCGAAGACGAGCAGCAGCAGCAGCACGAAGTTGATGTAGTCGCCGCCGGTGAGGGCGGTGAAGAAGCCGTCGCCGCCGAGCCCGACCATGAACTGCAGGCCGACCGGCACGACGTAGTAGGCGAGCACACCGCCCGCGATGAACAGCGCGCTGGCGCAGCCGACGAACACCTGCGCGAAGCGCCGCTCCCGCGCGTACAGCCCCGGTGTGATGAACGACCACAGCTGGTACAACCACACCGGGCTGAGCACCAGCGCGCCCACCGCGATGCCGACCTTCATCCGCAGGAAGAACACTTCGAACGGGCGGGTCTGCAGCAGCTGGCACTCCCCGTTCGGGCTCAGCCGCCAGTCGGACGGCAGCGCGCAGTACGGCCCCAGCAGCAGGTCGTTCAGCGACGGGACGGCGAAGATCGGATGGGTGAACCACCAGAACCCGAACACCGCGCCGACGGCGATCGCGGCCAGCGCAACGCCCAGGCGGTACCGCAGCTCGTAGAGGTGCTCCACGAGCGTCATCGTCCCGTCGGGGTTGTGCCTGCGACCCCAGCGACGGCGGTCCTTGCGGAACGGGTTCAGGCGCGGAAGTGGACTAGCGGCCACCGTGCGTCCCCGTTCGCGTCACTGGTTGTTGGTCGTGTTGTCGCGCTGCTGCTGCTCGTTCGGCGTGACCGGTGGGGCGGAACCGTCACCGGAGGTGAGCTCCGCGTCCGGGCGGTCCGTCCGCTCCGCGGACTCCCGCTTCGCCTTCTCGTCGTCCTCCCGCAGTCCGCGCGCCTCGGCCTTGAAGGCGCGGGCGGACTGACCGAGCGAACGCGCCATCTTCGGCAACTTGGAGGCGCCGAACAGCGCCACCAGTACCAGCACGATGACGACGAGTTCCCAGCCGCCGGGCAAACCCATGTTCTGCAACCTTCCGTGACTGCCTCTCCGCCGACATGCTACGCGGGGAGAGGTCTGCCCCATAGGGCTTCGGCTAGCTCTTCCACCGCTCGGACACCGCGACCCGCAGCGCCGCGGTGCGGGCCTGCAACAGCCCGATGCGCTCGCGCGCACCGGCGGCGACCGCGCGCTGCCCGGTGCGGAACCGGCTCAGCCGGCGCGCGGTGCGCAGCGCGGCCCAGGCGAGCAGCACCAGACCGGCGACCACCAGCACGAGACTCCACACATACGGCACGCGCCCAGCGTAGCGGCCTCAGGTGTCCGGCCGGTGACGCGCCCGTGCCAGCGCGGCCACGGCCCGGTGACGCACCTCCTCGGCCAGCTCGGCCGGTTCCACCACGCGCACCGCACCGCCGAGCCCGAGCAGCAGGCGCACGATCCACGAGCGGTCCGCGTAGCGCATGCGCACCCGCAACCCGCCGCCCTCGCGGTCGGCGAGCACCTCCACCGGGTAGTACTCGGCGATCCAGCGAGCGTCCACGTCCAGGTCGAGCACGGCGCCCGGCTGCTCGGTCACCGCCGGGAACGACCCGGCGGAGACGTCGGTGAACTCGGCCCGCGCGGGCGGCGCGGCGGGCTCGTCCAACCGCCGCACCCCGTCGATGCGGTCCAGGCGGAACAGGCGCACCCCGCCGGCCCGGCGGCACCACGCC
The DNA here is from genome assembly GCF_054782015.1 of Salinifilum aidingensis. Lineage (NCBI taxonomy): Bacteria > Bacillati > Actinomycetota > Actinomycetes > Pseudonocardiales > Pseudonocardiaceae > Salinifilum > Salinifilum aidingensis. The sequence goes on from NZ_BAAGTH010000011.1 coordinate 70,118, forward strand.
TCGAGGTAGTGGTGCCCGTCGAGCAGCAGCATCCGCATCGGGTCGACGGTGCGCTCGCTGATCGCGTCGCGGGAGGCCGTGTAGTAGCGCAGCCACAGCGCCCGCTGCTGCTCGGTGGCCCAGCGCACCGCCTCGCGCACGTCGCCGGCGACCCGGTCGGGCGTGTCCAGCCCGAGCGCGACCCCGCTGGGGCGGGCCTGCCCGACGGCCTCCTCGATCTTCGCGGCGGCCCCGCGCACGGCGGCCGCATCGGCCGCCCCGGGCGTGTCGGCCAGCGCGCGCAGCGCCACCAGCAGCGCGGTGGCTTCCCAGGTGGTCAGCCGCAGCGGGCGGCGCATCCCGGCGTCGAAGGTCACCGTGACCGTGTCGCTGTCGAAGGACAGGTCGATGAGGTCGCCGGGGCCGTAACCGGGCAGACCGCACATCCACAGCAGCTCGAGGTCGCGGCGCAGCTGCTGCTCGGTCACGCCGAAGTCGGCGGCCGCCTCGGCGATGCGGACGCCCGGGTGGTTGAGCAGGTACGGCACGAGCGTGAGCAGCCGCGGCACCCGTTCGGTCGCGCCGGCCGTCATGCGTGCTCCTCCGCGGACCGCACCGCGGCGCGGTGCAGCTCGTCGACCGCCTTGCACAGCGGTTCCGGGGCGAGCACGAGCGCGTCGGGGCCGTAGCCGGCCAGCCACGGCGCCGCCGCCTCCGGCGAGTCCACGTCCAGGTGCAGCACGTCCCCCGCTTCCCCGTCGATCGTCCGCTGCTGCACCACCGCGCCGTGCCGCCGCAGCCCGTGCGCCCGCCCGGCGGCGACCCACACGGCGGCCTGCACGCCGCCGGCGGACTCCCGGTCGCTGCCGGCGACGATCCGCAGCAGGTCCACGTCGGCGGGTTGGCCCACCTGCCCGGCGCGGCCGGTCAGCCGCACGTCGCCGGTGATGCGCGAGAGCCGGAAGCACCGCGCGGCCCGCCGGTCGCGGTCGTGGCCGACGACGTACCAGCGCCCCCGCCAGGAGACCACTCCCCACGGTTCGAGGTGCCGCGCCGCGGCCCGCTGGTCGCCGGGCCGCCGGTAGTCGAAGGTCACCGGCCTGGCCTGCCGCACGGCCGCGACCAGGGGGGACACGGCCGGTTCGCCGCGCACGCGGGGTTCCACCACCGCCGGGGCGTCCTCGTCCACGTCGACCCCGGCCGCGCGCAGCTTGCGCAGACCGCTGCGGGCCGCGGCGGTGAACTCCGGGGCGTCCCACAGCCGCACCGCCACGCCCACGGCCGCGGTCTCCTCCGGTGAGAGGTCGATCTCGCCGAGCTCGTAGTCCCGGCGGGCGATGCGGTAGCCGTCGACCTGCTCGACGATCGAGTTGCGCCCCGTCTCCAGCGGAACCCCCAGGTCGCGCAGCTCCGCCTTGTCCCGCTCGAACATGCGGTAGAACGCCTCGTCGCTGGCGGCGCCGCCGTAGCCGGGCACCGTGGCGCGGATCCGCTCGGCCGTCAGGTACTGCCGCGTGGACAGCAGGCACAGCACCAGGTTCACCAGACGTTCGACGCGCGCGGTGGCCACGCCGCGACGATAGCGCGCCCGGCGCCGGCGGGCGGACGGCACGCCTCCGCCGCTGGACGGCAGGCGGGGTCGCGCGCGTCGCGGGAGGCCCGGCGTGACCACAGGTCCGCCGGGGGCCGCGGAGCCGCTCGGCGGCTTGCGTCGCAGCACCTTCGTCGCCGGCGTCCGCGGAGGCGTTGCCGCCGCGGGTCCCACGTGCCAGCATTCGTTTACGAACCCGTACCGTTAATTTCCGGAGGCGTGATGACCGTCCTGGTGGTGGGCGCAGGCCCTGCCGGCCTGGCGCTCGCCTGCGGGCTCCTCTCCCACGGGGTCGACACCCGGGTGGTGGACCGGGCCGCCCGCCCGGCCACGACGTCGCGGGCGAACATCCTGCACGCGCGCGGAGTGGAAGTGCTCGATCGGCTGGGCGCGCTGCGGGACCTGCCGCAGCGCGCCCAGCGAGCGCTCAGGATCACCCTGCACGCCCGGGACAAACCGCTGGCGACGATCGCCTTCGGCGAGATCGAGGGCCGCCGGATCTCCGCCCTGCTGATCTCCCAGGCCGAGGTCGAGGACGCCCTCCGCCAGCGGTTGGCGGAGCTCGGCGGCCGCGTCGAGTGGGGGCGCGAGCTGGTGGAGTTGCACCAGCACGCGCAGGGCGTGACGGCCACCGTCGGCGGCGAGGAAGTGCGCGCGGACTACGTGGTCGGCTGCGACGGCGCGCACAGCGCCGTCCGCGAGCTCGCCGGCATCGGGTTCCCCGGAACCGGGATGGAGGACCGCTGGTTGCTGGCCGACGTGCTCGCCGATTGGGACCTGGACCGCACCTCCTCCGCCGGCTGGTTCCACACCGACGGGCGGTTCTTCGCCATGCCGATGCCCAGCGAGCACGATGACAAGTGGCGTCTGATGGCCGACGTGCAGGACGACGGCGGCGAGGAGGTCTGCGCCCGCCTGGCCCGGCTGCTGCCGCAACGCACCGGCCACGCCGAGGCTCGGCTGCGCACCGCGCTGTGGACCTCGGAGTTCCGCATCAACCGCCGGCTCGCCGCGGACTACCGCTCCGGACGCGTGCTGCTGTCCGGGGACGCCGCGCACATCCACAGCCCGTTCGGCGGTCAGGGCATGAACACCGGCATCGGCGACGCGGAGAACCTCGCCTTCAAACTGGCCCTGGTGGTCCGCGGCCGGGCGGACGTCGCGCTGCTGGACACCTACCGGGCCGAACGCCGCCCGCTGGCGGAGTACGTGCTGCGTGCGACCACCGCCAACACCAAGCTCCTCCTCGCCGACAACCCGGCGGCCCGGCTGCTGCGCAACGCGGTGCTGCGGCTCTCGGCGATCCCGTTCGTGCAGCGGCAGATGACCTGGCAGGCCTCGCAGCTGTCCATCAACTACCGGAAGGGACCGCTCGGTTCTCCCCGCGGTCGGCGCCCGAGGCCGGGCGACCGGGTCCCGGACCTGCCGTGCCGGGACGCCGAGGGCCGCCCCACCCGGTTGCACGCCGAACTCCGCGGTCGCTGGGCACTGCTGTCCCCCACCGGCCGCGCAGCGGCCGATCCGCTCGGAGGCTCCGCCGTCAGCTTGGTCCCGGAACGCCCCGCGCGGGAGACCTGGCTGGTCCGCCCGGACGCGCACCTGGCCTGGCGCGGCACCGACCCCGCCGGACCCGACCGTTGGCTGTCCACCGCGCTGCGCACGGGACGGGCGCCATGAGCGAAACCTCCCGCGGGCGCCCCAGGGATCCCGGGGCGGACGAGGCGATCCTGCAGGCCGCGCTCGACCTCTTCCTCGAGGGCGGCGTCGAGGGGACCAGCATCGAGGGCGTCGCCAGGCGCGCCGGCGTCGGCAAGCTGACGATCTACCGGCGGTGGTCGTCCAAAGAGGACCTGTTGGCTGCGGCGATCGAGCACGCCCGCGACGTGATCCCGGACCTCGCACCGGAGAACGTCGACGTCCCGCTGCCCGAGCTGGTCGAGGGGAGACTTCCAGTGCTGGCCGCGGCGCTGGCCGAACCCCGCGTGCGCGCGATGGTCGCCCGCGTCTTCGGCGCCGCCACCAGCCATCCCGAGCTCGTGGCGGTGTACTGGGACCACTACGTCGCACCTCGTCGGCGGGCCGTGCGCGCACTGCTGGACAAGGCCCAGGCGGACGGAACGCTCGACACCGTCGAGGACCCGGACGTGCTCATCGACATGATGGTCGGTGCGGTGCTCTTCCGACTGCTCCAGCCCGAGCCGCTCGGTGCGGGCGAAGCGCACGAGTACCTGGCCTCGGTGTACCGCCGGGCCGGACTGCTGCGCTGAATCCGCGCCGGTTCCGGAACCGACGGCGCGGCGCGGGACTCGGCTACCGGACTGCGTCGGCCCGGTCCAGGATCTCCTGCACCACCGCGGCCTTGGCGTCGGCGTAGTGCTGCACGTGCCGCCACACGTGCCCGGCCAACTCGCGCTTGACGCGCGCGTAGGCCTCCCGGTCGGCCTCGTCCGCCCTGAGCCGGTCGCGGAAGCGCACCATCCGTTCGGCCTCGGCCGCACCGGAGCTGAACACGTGCAGGTTGACGTCCGTGTCCGGACCCTTGAACAAGCGGTGCTCGAACCAGTCGGGCTCGCGGATGCGCAGCACGTAGCCGGCGGCTCCGAGGGCGGGCGCGTACGAGGGCTCGTCGGCCGGATCCGGCACTTCCAGCAGGACGTCGATGACCGGTTTGGCCGGCAGCCCGGCGACGGCGGTCGAACCGACGTGCTCGACCCGCACCGCGGTCCGCCCCAGCGCGCCCCTGATCCGCTCGGCTTCGCGCCGGAAGAGCCGCGACCACTCCGGGTCGTGGTCCACGAGGGCGATCGTGCCCGCGTGCGGCACCACCTCGCCCGCGGTGACCTGCTGGATCTCCTCGTCGCTGCGACCCGCGCCACCGGGTCCGTCCACGTTCGACACGAGCACCACCTCTCCCCCGAGAACCGCCCCGGTGCAGGGCCTTTCAGCCTACCCCGCGGCGGGGATCTCCGGCTCGGCGGAAGCCCTTCCGCTCGGCGCCAACGCACTCCGCGCGCGCAACACCCGGTACCGACATCACTCCCCCCTCGCAGGAGCGGGACGGAGGTGCCCACTGGGCCGGGCGCTCGGGGCGCACCCGAGACCGGTGGGGCGCTGCCGCGGCACGGACGCGGCGCCGGCTACCTCACCACCCGGGGCAGTGGGACGCCTTCCTCGAAGCGGTGAAGACCGGGGAGTTCCACGGCTGTCCGCCCGGGCGGGGACTCCGCCAACCGGACGGCGCGCCTCCGCGGGGAGTCCCCGCGGAGATCCACGGGCGTCTAGGCTGGCGGCATGTCCGAACCCGTGCTGCTCATCACCGGAGCTTCCCGCGGCATCGGCGAGGCCGCAGCGCGCCTGGCGGCCTCCTCCGGCTACCGGGTGGCGCTGCTGTCCCGCTCGGTGGAAGCGCTGAGCGCGCTCGTCGACGAGCTGGGATCCGACCGCGCTGCGGCCTGGCCCTGCGACGTGACCGACTGGGCGAGCCTGACCACCGCGATCGCCGAGGCGGAGTCCCGCTTCGGCCGGCTCGACGCCGTGTTCGGCAACGCCGGCACGAACGCGCCGACCTCCTTCCTCGACGAGGAGGGCGTCGAGCCGCAGCAGTGGCGCGAGCTCGTGCTCACCAACGTGCTCGGCGCCGCGCTGACCGCCCGGGCCGCGCTGCCAGCGCTCACGCGGGCGCGCGGGCACCTGCTGCTCACCGGCTCCAACGCGGGCCGCGGCACCCGCCCGGGAAGCCTGTACTCCGCGACCAAGTGGGCCGTGACCGGCATGGCGCAGAACATCCGCGCCGAGTGCGTCGGCACCGGCGTGCGCGTCACCCTGCTGCAGCCCGGCATGGTCGAAACCGACATGACCGCCGCGCGGCAGGGCGTGCCGAAGCTGCGCGCCGCGGACGTCGCCGGCGCTGCGCTGTACGCGCTGGGCCAACCCGACAGCGTCGACGTCAACGAGATCACCATCCGCCCCACCGGGCAGGACCCCGAGCGCTGAGGGCGGTCGGGCGCAGCTGGTCCGGCAGCGCGGCGCAAGCCGCGGCAGCACGCCACGACGTTCCCGCTGCACGAGCGGGACGCGTCGGAAGCCCCGCCCGCCGAGGCCTGGACGGCCGGGGACGCCACCCGGGTAGGGCAGCTGCCGCCGGCACCAGGACCTACAGCTCGATGAGCGCGGCCGCCCGAGCGGAAGGCGAGCAGGCCAAGACCGAAGCCCAGACGGCGAAGTTCGCAACACAGCACGCGAAGCACACCACCAGCGGCGGCGCGCAACGGTAACCGCACGGAAGGTTCCAGCCATGCCGCACGACCTGACCCACCGCACCCGATCGTGGCTGCGCACCACCGTCCCCGTCGTGTGGGCGGCGATCATCGACAGCAGCGGAGCCCTCGCCGCCCCCGACTGGATCACCGCCCGTTCGGCGGGGCCGCCGAGACGGTCTCGGTGGCGGCCGTACTCGCCCTCATCTACCCCGCGCTGCGTACGCTCGAGCCGCACATGCCGTCGGTGCTGACCCGCGTTCTGCTGGGCAGCGGCGTGTCTCCGGTGTACGCGCCGACGCGGCCCGGCCGGTGAAACCTGCCGAGTAGACCAGCATGCTGCGTAGCCGGTCTCTGCGGCCAATCGAGTGAATTCCGGGTGATCGTGTGGATGCTGTTGGTGCCGAGTCCCCAACCTCCGCAGATGCGATCTCGCGGCATGGGGGCCGCCGATCGCTACTACTGGAGGGAATGACTTTGTACGGCGCGACGAATTCACCGTCGCACGTGGCGATTAGCCATCAGCGCGACCACGGCTGCAATGACAACGGCGGCTACTCTGTCGACGGCGAGCGCCGAAGAAGACGCACCACCCCCTGCGGTGACGGCGAAGGCCCCAGAGGGCTCGTCGGAGTCGGTGAACTCGCGTATCACCGATTCGGCACTACACCTGGACTGGTCACCGCAGCAGGGCGCGACCCACTATCTGCTCGTTGACGATCGCAGCCAGAAGGTGCTGTGGCGCGGCGAAGACACCAGCGCCGAACTGCCGCTGAAGGCACCGACCTCGACCGACGTTCTCCTGGTGGCCGCCACCGCTGCTGGCACCAGCACCGTCGCAGAAGTTCTGGCGACCCAGCCACGGGCCGCATCCAGGGTGACGCCCCTGGTCACGGTGACGACCGAGAACGGAACCACAGCGGCGTGGGGAGCGATTCCGAACGTGCCCTCCTACGAAGTGGAGCAGGGCCAACCGGATGGGATGAAACCGCTCGGCAACTCGCCCGTCACGCGCACCCAGCTGCCGACAAGCTTGGGCGGCGCCGGGCGCTTCACCATCACAGGCGACCCCGTGGAACCTCCTGAGAAGGCGCAGCAAGACGTGACCAAACGCTACGGCGTGGAAATCGTGCCGCCGTCGACGAACGCGGGCGCCGTTCCGGCCGATGCCCAGGTCGGTGAGGTACTGACGCAGTCTTCCCAGCCCGCACAAGCCACTACGCGCACATCGACCGACTACCAAACCTACATCCCGCGCGACTACGTCGATGCCCCGGAGAGCTTCACCGACTTTCCGTGCGAAGGATCGTGGGGAGGGCCCGACTGGCACTACAGCGGTGACCAGCGGCGCGGGCCGGTGTACAACTCCGAGCAGTACCGCACCCGGGGCAACTACATGGTCAACTGGCAACAGCAGAACACCAACCCGTTCAAGAGCGTCAGCCCTACCAGCCGGTACGAGAGGACCGACGACGGGCGCTACGTCTACGACTCCACCCGGTTGGCGAGCGATGAGGATTTCCACCCCCGCGTGATCTCGAATGACGGAAACTACGCCCGCAACGTCATCGAGCACGAAGTCGGCAATCCCTATTGCACGTCGCTGGCCGGAATCACCTACGCCAGCCAGCAGGACCTGTACCGCAACGGTGGGCACTGGATCTACGGATCACACGACAAGATGCCCAACCACCAGCTCTACCGGACCGACTACCACGCGGATGGCACGCGGGACATCGAATTGATCTTCAATCACGAATTCGAAGACCCGAGGTGCTTGTTCTCGCCCGTTTGCGGTTCGCGCCAGTACCAGTACGTACGCTGATCCGCTCGGCGTGACAGCATGCGGGGTGCGGCAGCCGTGCTGCCGCACCCCGCCAGGGCCAACGATCCAGGGGACGCAATGGTCAACAACACTCTCCACGTGGTGCTGCGGTGGCTCGCCGCGGTCGTTGTGCTCGCGTTCTTCTTGTACTGGTCGGCGTTCCTAGCTTTCCTGATGGGGTTCGACACGGGTGTGCAACGCCCACAGCGAGTCGTCGAGAACTGGGACCTGCTGGTCGCCTCCGTCATCGCCGGGTTGCTGGGGATCGTCGGCGCGCGACTCGTCCTGCGTCGTCGTGTGCTGTCGTGGTGGCTGCTGGTGGCGTTGCCGCTGCCCGCCGTGATCGCTGCCGATCAAGCCGGCTGGCTCGGCTGACGCCGTTTTCGGGGTGAGCTGCCTGGCCGACGGTGCCGACCCGCAGTTCGCGCGAGCCGTGTTGGACCGCGGCGGCAGCCCGGTCGCGATCGTGCCCGCGGCGGAGTACCGCGACGGGCTCCCGGCGGAACACCACACCACCTACGACGCATCGTTCGAACAAGCCGCCGACGTGGTCCGCCTGGACCACATCGAGTCCACCGAGCAGTCCCGCATGGACGCGAGCGAGCGCATGCTCGACATGGCCGACGAGCTCATCGCCGTGTGGGAGGTCCGGGCGCACACCTGCGCTCGTCCGAGCACGGGCCGTGCGGTCAGTTGCGCGCTCGCGAGCTGCGGCTGGAAGGGCTGCCGCGCATTCCCAGGGTGCGGCGTACCGTGCGCCGGACCTCGTCGAGCATGATGCGCACCGGGTTGAACGACACGACGAGCACGATGGCGTCGCGCGGGCCGAGGACCCTCGCGAACCAGTCGTCGATGTCCGCGCGATCGGACGTGGGGCGCTGCGTCCACAGCCCGGCTTCGGTGTCATCGTAGGCGTCGGTGATGACCAAGGTGTCGTGGTCCAACCGATCGGCCTGGCCGAGATCGGCGGCGGCGTCCGCCGCGATGCGCCGGACGTGCTCCGGAACCGCGCCATCCGGGGTCGGCCACGTGGCACCGGTCCTGCCCGTGGCGGCCGACCACGCACCGTAGACCAGCGGATTTCCCGTGCGCATCACCGCGTGCAGGCTTCGTGGTGCGGCTTTGGCGATCGCCGCGCGCAGCAAGGCGCGCCAGATCGTGCTGGAGATCCCGGTGCCCTGGTGTTCCGGGTGCACGCCGGCGGAGTTGGCGTAGAAGCACCTGCGTCCGCCGAATCGGCGGTCGTTGCTGGCCACCCACGCCACCGGCATACCGGTGGCGTCGAACACGACGACGAGACCGGCCAGCCGGTCCAGGTTGTCGTCGGCGAGCCAGTTCTGCCAGTACTGCTCGGTGGTCGCGGTGAACGCTTGCACCGCGACGGGCGGGAACGTGCCGCGCAGGTACTGGCGGGCCGGGCCGGGGAGCTGCGTTCTCACCTCGGTCCAGAGCAATCCGGTCAGCCCGGGTCCGGCGGAGAGCTTCTTCGCTCCGCGGAGCAGTTCGGGCGGGCAGTGCGGGGGCATCGAGTCGATGGTGGTCATCTCCGTCTTCCAGATCCGCGCGAGCCGCTCGGGGCGGCATCGGTGTGGTTCGCGTTCGTGCTCCTGCTTCGCCGCCACGGTGGTCAGGGCCGCGCGGCGGGTTCGTGCGCGCGGAGCGCGGTGACCGCCGAGGCGAACATGGTCGACTTGATCGTCCCCAGCGTGTCGCGGTTCTTGCCGGACAGCGGGCGCACGAGCTCGACCGCCGTGCGCAGCACAGCGCCTTCGTCGGCGACCTGGTCGACCAGACCGCGGTCGCGGGCCTGCACCCCGCCGAAGCGTCGCCCCGTCGTCATCGCCTCGACGGCAGCCGCGGGCGTGAGCTTGCCCTGGATCAACGCGGCCATCCCCGGTGTGAACGGGACGTCGATGTCGACTTCGGGAAAGCAGAAGAAACCCCGGTCGGCGCGCATGACCCGGTAGTCGTGCGCCAGGGCCAGCATCGCCCCGGCGCCGAACGCGTGGCCGTGCACCGCCGCGACCGTAGGCACCGGCAGCGTCAGCACGCGGGCCAACAGCTCCTGCACATCGGCGCGGTACGCGGCCAGCTGATCGGCGTTTTCCACGATCCACTCCAGGTCGAGGCCGTTGGAGTAGAACTTGCCCCGCCCCGTGGTCACGAGCGCGCCGGCAGCGGAGTGGTCGACGACGGCGTCCAGCGCTGCGTTCACCTCCTTGAGCCACTCCGGTGAGAACCGGTTCTCGTCCTCGCCGAGATCCAGCACGAAGACGCCGTCCTGCTCGTGCAACGCGGGCATCGCAGTTCCTTCCTCGGAAAAGTGGTCGTGGTCGGCTTACCTGCGCCTCGGTGGTTCGCGATCGAGGACCGCGCGCACGGACGCCGCCAGACGCGCTCGCACGTCGGCGGTGATCAGTACCGCGCCGTCCGCGGTGACCTGGCTGAGGGCCCGGCGCAGCAGGGCGGTCGGCAGATCCACCACGCAGGTGGTGATCACCTCGACGCTCGGACCGTCCCGCCGATCCCACAGCGCGGACGCCAAGCGGCACAGCACCTCGGAGACCAACTTCCGGTCCAATTCGAGCAGCGAGTCGGCGAGCTCCTCGGGGAGGTCGGGTCCGAGCAGCTGCTCCCGGCGCACCGTCATCAACATCCCAGCCGCCGCCGGACGTCGCTGCGCGAGCACCGCCGGCGCATCGGCGGCGGCGACCACGGCGTTCACCGCGTCCCCGGGAGCCGGTGCCGCACCCAGCGCTTCATCGACGAGCTCCCGCTGCAGGTCCAAGAACTCGAGCGCGGCCCGCAGCCACATCCGCCCGCGCAGCACCGCCAGCGAACCGAAGGCGTGGTAGATCGCACCGTTGGGCACACCGCTCTCCGTCGAGAGCCTGCGCACGGTGAGCCGCTCCGGTCCCACGTCGACGACGAGCCGTTCGGCGACGTCCAGCACCTGATCGAGGTCGTGTACACGCGGTCGAGGCACGACCGCAGCGTAATGGAGCAGATGCTCCACAACAAGGGTGCTGCTGACGCCCGCTCGCAGGCCGCCAGAAGTCAGGCGTGGCCCGGCGTCGCGCGTGAGGCTAGCGGGTACGGCGGTGGCGGGCACGGCGTGCCGTGACCCCGTGGGGAGCCGTGGGAGAACCCTTCGCGGAACCGGCACGCGGGGCACGTCGTTCCTGCTACGTTCCGCCCCATGAAGATCAAGACGTTCTACTCGAGCAACCCGGAGAAGTTGGACCGGAGGGTCAACGAGTTCCTGGACGATCCCGCCATCGAGGTCGTCGACGTCCAGCTTTCCAGCAACGTGTTCACGGCGTGGGTCCTGATCCAGTACAAACCCGCATGAGGAAGCGTTCGGCGCAGTTCCCGCTGCGTCGCCCAGCGCTGTCGTGACGGCTGCTGCTGGTGTTGCCGCTCCCCGCAGTCATCGCTGCTGCACGGCAACCGGGACAACGTGCTGGTCGAGCTCAACGCCGCCCACAAAGCCCCACCGCAGCACAGCCCCTGACGGCTTCGCTCGTGGCGTACCGGACCTCCCAGTGTTGCCCGGATGCCGGCGGGGCGACTCGGTCGTTGCGCTTCGGGCTCATGCGTCCACCGGCGGGGCCGAGGCCGGACCGTGGTCAGCACCGTCGGTGGCCAGCACCTCGTGCAGCTCCGGGTCGGCGCAGACCTCGGCGGTGTGCCGCCAAGTGGTGATCACGTGCACCACCGCCGCCGGGTTGTCGAGGTCCTCCACCGCGCGCAGGGCGTCGACGAACTCGTCGATGAACGCGGTGCGGTCGTCCGCGGGCAGCAGCCGCACCCACGGGAACGCCTGCGGCAGCACGTCGAGCATCAGCGATCGGGCCCCGTCCGGATCGCGCTGCATCATCGCAGCGAACACGCGGGCGCTCGCCGAGACGACCTCGCTGTCCTGCTGCGCCCGCAGGGCCGTGGTCAGCACCAAGTCCTCGTCACCGCGCCGGTGCAACAGCACGTCCTGAGCGGTTACAGCGAGCTGATGAGCCGCTCGACGCGTTCGTCCACCGCCCGGAACGGGTCCTTGCACAGCACGGTGCGCTGGGCCTGGTCGTTGAGCTTGAGGTGCACCCAGTCGACGGTGAAGTCCCGCCCGGCCGACTGGGCCGCCGCGATGAAGTCGCCGCGCAGCTTGGCCCGGGTGCTCTGCGGCGGGGTGTCCTTGGCCGCCTCGATCTCGCCGTCCTCGGTCACCCGGTCGACCAGGTCCTTGCGCTGCAGCATGTCGAACAGCCCGCGCCCGCGGCGCAGGTCGTGGTACGACAGGTCCAGCTGGGCGATGCGCGGGCTCGACAGCTCCAGCCCGTGCTTGCTGCGGTAGCGGTCCAGCAACCGCAGCTTGATGGCCCAGTCGATCTCCCGGTCGATGCCCGAGTAGTCCTGGTACTCGACCGCGTCCAGCGCACGCCCCCACAGGTCCATGATCCGGTCGGTCATCGGGTCGGAACCGCGCCGGGCGACGTAGTCGCAGGCCCGGGAGTAGTACTCGCGCTGGATGTCCAGGGCGGAGGCCTCCCGACCGCCCGCGAGGCGCACCCCGCGCCGACCGGTCAGGTCGTGGCTGATCTCGCGGATCGCCCGGATCGGGTTGTCCAGGGTGAAGTCGCGGAACTGCATGCCGTTCTCGACCATCTCCAGCACGAGGTTGGCCGTGCCCACCTTGAGCAGCGTGGTGACCTCGGACATGTTCGAGTCGCCCACGATGACGTGCAGCCGCCGGTAGCGCTCGGCGTCGGCGTGCGGCTCGTCGCGGGTGTTGATGATGGGGCGCGAGCGCGTGGTGGCGCTGGAGACGCCCTCCCAGATGTGCTCGGCCCGCTGGGACAGGCAGTACACCGCACCGCGCGGGGTCTGCAGCACCTTGCCCGCCCCGCAGATGAGCTGGCGCGTGACGAGGAACGGCAGCAGCACGTCGGCGATCCGGGAGAACTCGCCGGAACGGCCCACCAGGTAGTTCTCGTGGCAGCCGTAGGAGTTGCCCGCCGAATCGGTGTTGTTCTTGAACAGGAAGATGTCACCCCCGATGCCCTCGTCGGCCAACCGCCGCTCGGCATCGGCGAGCAGGTCCTCGAGGATGCGCTCACCGGCCTTGTCGTGCGTGATCAGCTGGGTGATGTCATCGCACTCGGCCGTGGCGAACTCGGGGTGCGAGCCCACGTCGAGGTACAGGCGGGCGCCGTTGCGGAGGAAGACGTTGGAGGAGCGTCCCCAGGACACCACCCGTCGGAAGAGATACCTGGCCACCTCGTCCGGGGAGAGCCTGCGCTGACCGTGGAAGGTGCAGGTGACCCCGAACTCGGTTTCGATGCCGAAGATCCGCCGCTGCATGCCTCCACACTAGGCGCAAATCGCGAGTTACGACGGTCCGCCGTTCGGGCCTGATCGGCGTTTTCCCCACCGCTCAGCGGGATTTCCGCCCGTCGCCGGGGGTGCGAACACGCGGTGCGCACAGGCGAACGGCGCACCTGAACCGATTCGGGCGAAGGGGCACCCCGGAGGTGGACACGCACCGCGTCCAGTGAGCTAGCTCACTCTCCCCGTGGTGGCGGATCGGCCGCTCCCCGCCACGGCGGTGCGCCCCGCCGCCCCGGTCCGGCCGGACCGGGGCGGCGGGGCGGCGGGGCGGCGGGGCTACCCGGTCACGAGCTGGACGAACCGTCCGCGCCGTCACCGCCGCCACCGCTGCTGTCGCCGTCGCTGCCGCCGTCGGGCTTCTCCTCGTCCGACTCGGACTGCCCGGCGGTGCCGCCCGGCAGCAGCCCGCGCAGCGCGGCGCCGCGGATGCGGCGGAAGGTCCGGTGTGGACGTTCCCGGTCGAGCACGGCGACCTCGAGCTGCTCGACGCCGACCTCGCGGTTGCCCTCGCCGCCGGCCGAGATCGCCCGGATCGCCACCCCGATGGCGGCCTCCAGGTCCATGCCGTCGGCGAAGGTCTCCTTGAGCTTGCTGGTGATCGTGTCCACCTGACCGCCCATCACCACGTACTGCGGCTCATCCACGATGGAGCCGTCGTAGGTGAGGCGGTACAGCTGGTCCCCCTCGGCGGTGCGGCCGACTTCGGCCACGCAGATCTCCACTTCGAACGGTTTGATCTGCTCGGTGAAGATCGCCCCGAGGTGCTGGGCGTAGGTGTTCGCCAGCGACCGGCCGGTCACGTCCCGGCGGTCGTAGGAATAGCCGCGCACATCGGCGATGCGCACGCCGGCCACGCGCAGCGCCTCGAACTCGCTGTAGCGGCCGACCGCGGCGAAGCCGATGCGGTCGTAGATCTCGGAAACCTTGTGCAGCGTCGGGGACGGGTTCTCGGCGACGAAGAGCACTCCCCCGGCGTACTTGAGCACGACCACGCTGCGGCCCCGAGCGATGCCCTTGCGGGCCAGCTCGGAGCGCTCGCGCATGAGCTGCTCGGGGGAGGTGTAGAACGGCATCGTCACGGCTGTGCACTCCTGGGTCGGATCGGCTCGCCTCGTGCGGACGCGAGCGGCGGGGCGAACGGACGGGCAGCGGCGACTCAGCCGCCGGGGTTCTCCTGCCGGCCCGCGACGACCTCGGACACGATCTCGGCCGCGCGTTCCTCGGACAGGCGGACCGCCCCCTCCGCCGCGGTCACCGTGACCACGGAGGGGTAGATCCGGCGCGTCAGGTCCGGCCCGCCGGTGGCCGTGTCGTCATCGGCGGCGTCGTAGAGCGACTCGATCGCGGTCCGCACGGCCTGATCCACGCCCACTTCCGGGTCGTAGCGCTTCTTCAGCGCCGACTTGGCGAACGTCGAACCGGAGCCGACGGCGTGGTACCCGCCGATCTCGTTGTACCTGCCGCCGGTGATGTCGTAGGAGACGATGCGCCCGGCCCACTCGGGGTCGGCGGCCTCGGCGTCGAAACCCGCGAACAGCGGGACGACCGCCAGCCCCTGCAACGCCCCGGCCAGGTTGCTGCGCAGCATCGTGGCCAGCTTGTTCGACTTGCCGTCCAGCGACAGCGGCACGCCCTCGAGCTTCTCGTAGTGCTCCAGTTCGACCGCGAACAGCCGCACGAGCTCCTGCGCGATCCCGGCGGTGCCGGCGATGCCGACGGTGGAGTAGGAATCGGTGACGAACAGCTTGTCCATGTCCCGCTGCGCGATGAGGTTGCCCATCGTCGCCCGGCGGTCCCCGGCCAGCAGCACGCCGCCGCGGAAGGTCAGCGCCACGATCGTCGTCCCGTGCGGGGCGTCCACGGAGCCGTTCCCCCGCACGTCGGGTTTCGCCTGGCTCCCCGGGAGAAGTTCGGGAGCCGCGGACCGGAGGAAATCGGTGAACGAGTTCCCCGGGGCCAGGTAGGCGTCGGGCAAGGCCGGACCCGAACCTCGGGTCGCACTGGAATCCATCGGCGACATCGTCTCCTGCTCGAACTCGCTGGTGCTCGCGCACGTCCCCCGCACCTCCGGCCCGCTGGCCGGAGGTCGCGGCGGTCGTCGGAGCGCACTGCAATTGTCGATCACGCCCGGCGGTGGGCGCCCGCCGGACTCGGGCGGCTACTGCCCGCCCTTCTGCACGTAGGCGCGGACGAAGTCCTCGGCGTTCTCCTCCAGGACGTCGTCGATCTCGTCGAGGATCGCGTCGACGTCCTCGCCGACCTTCTCCCGCTGCTCCTGACCGGAGGCGTCGGGGCCCTGCTGCTCCTCGTCGTCCCCGTCGCCGTGGCGTTGCGTCTTCTCCTGGGCCATGTCGCCCTCCCGGTGGTCGATTGCGCGGAGGTCACCGCTCCGGCGGAACGTGGTCCTCCCGTGCGCAGATTACCCATCCGACCAATCGTTCGCCCAGAATCTCGCGGGCATTATCTCGATCTTCACGCTCCCGCATCATCCCCGCGTGAGCGAGTCGACCAGCTCCTCGGCGCTCTGCGCGGACTCCAGCAGATCGCCGACATGGGCCTTGGTACCACGCAGCGGCTCCAACGTGGGGATCCGCACGAGCGATTCCCGGCCCAGGTCGAAGATGACCGAGTCCCACGACGCGGCCGCGACGTCGGCCGGGTAGCGCTCCAGGCACCGCCCCCGGAAGTAGGCGCGCGTGTCCTCCGGCGGGTCGGTCACCGCCGCGCGGACCTCCTCCTCGTCGACGAGCCGCCGCATCGAACCGCGCGCCACCAGGCGGTTGTACAGGCCCTTGTCCAGGCGCACGTCCGAGTACTGCAGGTCGATCATGTGCAGCCGGGGCGAGGCCCAGCCGAGGTTGTCGCGCGTGCGGTAGTTCTCCAGCAGCAGCAGCTTGGCGGGCCAGTCCAGCCGGTCGGCGCAGTCCATCGGGTCGCCCGCCAGCACGTCCAGGACCTCGCCCCAGGTGTTGAGCACGTCCCGGTCGGCCGGCTCGCCGCCGTGCTTCTCGTAGAAGCGCATCGCCCGATCGAAGTACGCCCGCTGCAGGTCCAGACCGGTGAACTGCCGCCCGTCGGCGAGCTCGACCGTCCGCTTCAGCGAGGGGTCGTGGCTGATCGTGTGGACCGCCTGCACCGGGTCGGCCAGGCGCAGGTCCTCGAACCGCTCCCCCGCCTCGATCATGTCCAGCACGAGCGCGGTCGTGCCGAGCTTGAGGTAGGTGGCGGTCTCGGCGAGGTTGGCGTCGCCGAGGATGACGTGCAGGCGCCGGTACTTGTCCGCGTCGGCGTGCGGCTCGTCGCGGGTGTTGATGATGCCGCGCTTGAGGGTGGTCTCCAGCCCGACCTCGACCTCGATGTAGTCGGCCCGCTGGGACAGCTGGAAGCCGGCCTTCTCCCCGGCCTGGCCGATGCCCACGCGGCCGGACCCGCACATCACCTGGCGCGAGGCGAAGAACGGCGTCAGGCCCGTGATGACCGTGGTGAACGCCGTCGAGCGCGACATCAGGTAGTTCTCGTGCGTGCCGTAGCTGGCGCCCTTGCCGTCCACGTTGTTCTTGTACAGCTGGATCGGTGCCGTGCCGGGCACGCTCGTGGCGTGGACGGCGGCGTCCTCCATCACGCGCTCGCCGGCCTTGTCCCAGATCACCGCGTCCCGCGGGTTGGTGACCTCGGGCGCGGAGTACTCGGGGTGGGCGTGGTCGACGTACAGGCGCGCCCCGTTGGTCAGGATGACGTTGGCGGCCCCGAGGTCGTCGCCCTCGTTGCCGTTGTTCTGCTGGGCCGTGGCCGTCAGGTCGAACCCGCGGGCGTCCCGCAGGGGCGACTCGACCTCGTAGTCCCACCGCGCCCGGCGCGCCCGCGGGATGTCGGCCGCCGCCGCGTACGCGAGCACGACGTGCGTCGAGCTCAGCACCGGGTTGGCGCTCGAATCGCCCGGCACAGCGATGCCGTACTCCACCTCGGTTCCCATGATCCGCCGCATATACCGCAGCGTACGGGTTTCCGCCGAGTAGGCAGAGTGTGAGCTTTCCCGCCGTGTCCGGAGTGCGAGGATGTGCCCGTGGGCAGCGGGGAGCAGGTCGCCGTGTATGACCCGTCCGGGTGTGCGGTCGGGGCCGCGCCGCGGGAGCGGATGCGGCGGGAGGGGCTCTGGCACGCGGCCGCGTTCGTGCTCGTGCGCTCGCGCACCGGGCGGGCCGTGTACGTGCACCGGCGCACCGCGGACAAGGACGTCTACCCCGGCCTGCACGACTGCTGGGCGGGCGGTGTCGTCGCCGCCGGGGAGTCCCCGGACCAGGCCGCGCGGCGCGAGCTCGCGGAGGAGCTCGGCATCGACGCGCAGCCGGAGTTCGCCTTCCGCTCGGTGCACGTGAACGGCACCGTGCGGCTCCACGGCTTCTGCTACGAGGCCCGCTGGGACGGGCCGGTGCGCCACCAGCCCGAGGAGGTCGCGGAGGGCTGGTGGATGCCGCTGGAGGAGCTGCGCGGTCGGCTGGAGGCCGGCGACTGGCCGATGGTGCCGGACGGCAGGCAGTTCCTCGGGGAGTGGTTCCGGCGGCACGGCCAGCGCCCCGCCCAGCCCCGCTGAGGCGGCCGCGGGGCAGCGGCTACCCGATGCCGGGCGCCCCGGAGCGAGAGCCGTGCGAGAGGTTCCGCAGCGGGACCGCGCAGCCCGGTCCGGAGCCTTCCGTTCCCGGACCACTGCTCCCCCGGACTCAACCGTCCCAGTACTGACCAGCGCGCGAAGAACAACGCCGCGGAAACCGGAGCAGCCGGTGCAGTGCGGGCGACGCGGATCTGCGCGGCCGGCCGCTGCCTCGCGGGCCGTCTCGCACGGGCTGTTCGCACCAGCGCTGCCGTGCCGCGGCGCCGCGCCCAGCTGGCTCGCGACTCCGACCCCCCTCATCCTGGACGTGGCCGAAGAGTCCGAAGGAGGAACCGATCACAGCCAGTGGTACGCGAGAGCTGCACCGTCAGGTGCACGAGCTGCCCGCCGGCCAGGTGGTGAGTTGGCACTCCGGGCATCGCGTCCCGGCCGCCGTGTGCCTGCACGGTGCGGGGGTCTCCAGCCGCGAGCTGCTGCCCCTGGTCGCGGCGCTCAGCGCGCACCGCCAGACGTGGGCCGTCGATCTGCCCGGGCACGGAGCCAGCGCCCGCGCCGAGCCGCCCCGCTCGGTCGCCGAGTTCAGCGAGCACGTTCGCGACTTCCTCACCGCGGCGGGCCTGGCACCGGTGCATCTCCTCGGTTGTTCGTTCGGCTGCCAGATCACCGCCGACCTCGCCGTGCGCCACCCCGAACTCGTCCACAGCTGCGTCCTGATCGCCCCGACGGTCGACCCGGTGGCCCGCGGCTTCGTCCGCCAGCTCGGGCGCTGGGCCCGCAACGGCCGGCACGAGCCGCCCGCGCTGTCCGCCCTGGTGCTGCGGGACTACATCGACGCGGGCCCGCGCCGGATCGCGGCCGCCTTCCGCAGCGCGCTCACCGATCGGATCGAGGACAAGCTGCCCCGCATCACCGTCCCGGCCCTCGTGCTCCGCGGGGAGCACGACGCGATCGTGCCGCGATCGTGGGCCGAGGAGGCCACCCGGCTCCTCCCGCGCGGACACCTGACCCGCTGGCCCGGGAGCGGTCACATGGTTCCGTTCAGGGATCCCGGCGGTGTCGCCGACCACGTCGCCGGGCACCTCGACGAGGTGCCGCGTTGAAGCCCCAGCACGCCGTCGCCTCCTTCGATTCCGCCACCGGGATGCTGCGCGCGCTGTCCCACTTCCTCGCCGGTCAGGACGTTCCCGCCCTCGGGCAGGTCCCGCGCTCGGCCGTCCCGCTGCTCTCCTCCGCGCTGGGCGCTGTCAACCGGCTTCCCACGAGCATCGCCGAACGCGTCTACGCCGCCAGCGGCATCGCCGAAGCCGTCCCGCGCACCTCGCTCGGGCGGATCAACGCCGAGGACCTCGCCGAGTGGGTCGTGAGCCACTACCCGCGGCGCCGCTACCCGGTCGTGTTCGTCGGCTCCTCGAACGGAGCGCTGATCCACCTCGCCGCCGCGCTCGACGCGCCGTGGCTGCCGCAGACGCTGCTCGTGCCCGTGCGCCGCCGCGGGGTCGACCGCGACGACCCGCGGGCGGAACTCGACGCGGGCCACCAGCCCGCCCACGACCTGCTTCAAGCCAACCCCCGGCTGGGCCTGCACCACATGCACGATCCCAACCAAGATCGCCTCATGATCGCCGGGATGTCCTACTTCCGAGTCAAGTGGCAGTCCCTGCCGGCGGCCTACCGTCGCTTCCTGCGAGACAGCCTGGAACCGGGCGGCACCGTCATCAGCGTCGAATGCGAACTGTCGTGGCCGGTGACCCGCGTCGGCCCGCGCCACTGCTTCCAGTTCGGAGCGCTGGGCGGCGCTTCCGAATCCGAATACCACGAGGGCGGGCCCCGGGTGGCCGACCTGCTGCACCGGTACGGCTCCGCGCGGCGCGGCTGGACCCCGCCGCCGCCCGACGAGCGCGCCCCGGAAGCCGAGTGGGGCTTCGACCCGGCCCTGCTCGACGACCTGGGCGACCTCGCCCGCACGCACGGGTGCGCGTTCCGGCGCCTGCGTTTCGGCGAGCCCGAGCAGCTCAGCCCTGCGGTCGCCGAGCTGCACCGCTGGTGGTACCGCGAGCGCGGCGTGCCCGACAATCGCCTGCTGGCGGAATCGTTCCTGCTCATGGAGCCGTGGTGGGCCCTGCGCACGGGTTCTGCGCCCTTCTGGATGGCGTTCAACACCGAAAGCTCCCACCACGCGTTGAACTCCTACCTCGACGCCGCGGGCGACTACGACGAGATCCGCCTCATGCTCTTCTCGCACGGAACCGAGTCCATCGGTCTGGCCGGCGCCGAGCAGTGGCGGCGTCTCGTCGAGCGGGCCCGCAAGGTCGGCACGCTCGCCGGGGGCGACCTCGAGGCCTACCCGCGGGACTTCGCCTCCCTGGTTCGCGCCCACCACGAGCTGAGTCGGGTGCGCCACCTGCATCCCGCACCCGCCCCGCTCGCGCTCACGAGCGCCGCGCCGGTACTGGCGCACCACCGAGGGGTGGAACTCACCGAACCCACCGCCTGAGCGAGCGCCCTTCGTCACTCGCCGCGACGGCTGGGGTCTTCCGCGGACGTCGCCGAGGAGGCGAAGCCGTGGCTCGTGGCGTAGTGCGCTCCGAGGAGCTGGGCGCCGAAGTCGTCGCCGGGGCGCCGCACGACCGAGTGCGCGTGGTTCGCCTCGTTCTGCGTGTTGTCGTACTCCACGAGCAGTCCGGGCGCCTGCACCCGGTAGTAGTGCCCGCTGCCGCGCTGCCGCGGACCTTCCCAGGCGAAGTGCACGTCGTCCGCGGCCCGCTCCAGCGCCGCCGCTTCGTCGCCGACCAGGCCCGCGTTGAACCGCCCCAGGTACAGCGACAGGAGCTGGTCGAGGCAGGCCGCCGCGCTCGGGCCGAGATCCCGCCGCGGGACGCCGAGGGGATCGACGTGGTCCGGCGCCTGCGCCGCGCTCGCGGTGCGGATGTCGTTCGGCGGACGATCGCTGACGACGGCCCTGCGCCGGTGCTGCGGGGAGAGCTCCTCGAGCACCGCCCGAGCGAGGTCCTCCTCCCAGCAGAGCGGTCGAAGGCCCGGCCGCTCCGCATAACTGATCGCGGCCGGATGAGCACCGAGGAACAACGGCGTGGGGCTCACTTCGGACCCCGTGACGGTCGCCGTCACCGACAGGTGGTGCCCCTCGAACCGCCACGACCACGCGTCCTCGTCCGGAGAACCGAACACCGCGATCCAGTAGTGACCGCGGTGGCGCCCGTGCTCCCCGCCCTCGACGCGGTCCAGCACTTCTTCCAACCCCATGATGGTGGTGGCCTGCGCGAACGCACGCGGGCTCAGCGCGGTGGCCAGCAACTGGTGCGCGGCTTTGGCCGCATCGCGCCCCAGGTCGGCGAGACGGACACCGGGGCGGGACTCCGGCACGTAGCTCCACCGCAGACGCCTGTCGTCGGCGAAGGAGTAGCGCACCCGGGCGCGCTGCGCGTCGTCGAGCGCTCCGAGCACGTTCAGCATCGCAGCGCGCATGGCTTCAGCGGCGGCGCATCCGCTCGTCATACCAGGACCTCGCGGTAGTCGGCGGGTACGGGCGGCGTGGTCGAGCCCGGCACGGCTCGGTGCCCGCGAGTCCCGGCGGACCGGAGCGCCCCCGCGGCGCTCCGCCGCCGTCCCCGCGGCGCATCGACGACTTCGGGATACCCGCGCACTCCCGAACCGCAACGAACTCTTCGCGACCGCGGGCACCCGCGAATGCTCGAACTGGTTCGGTCGGCCTGCGCTGGGACACGGACCGGCGGACGTCACGTGCGGCGAAAGCACCGGCGTGCGTGCGCGAGCGCTTGCGGGGGCCGCGCACCGCACCCGCCGTTGAAGCGCCGACCGCGCCGTGCGGTTTCGGCCGTCCGCCGACGCGGGAATCCCCCTGCCGTCTTCCGCCAGCACACCAACTCGGGAGCACCGGGGTATGCGCACGTTGACACCGGCGAGGCTCGACGCCGACGAGCACGTCCGCCTCGACGCGCTCTGGCGGGCCACCAACTACCTCGCCGTCGGTCAGCTCTACCTGCACAGCAACCCGTTGCTGACGGAACCGCTGCGCAGCGAGCACATCAAGCCCCGCCTGCTGGGGCACTGGGGCACTGTCCCGGGGCTGACCCTGGTCTACATCCACCTCAACCGGCTGATCCGCCACCGCGACCTCGACGTGATCTACGTGACCGGCCCGGGGCACGGCGGCGCCGGCCTGCAGGCCGCGAGCTGGCTGGAGGGCACCTTCACCGAGACCTACCCGGAGGTGACCCGCGACGCCGCCGGGATGGCCCGCCTGTGCAAGCAGTTCTCGTTCCCCGGTGGCATGCCCAGCCACGTGGGCCCCGAGGTGCCGGGATCGATCAACGAGGGCGGCGAGCTCGGCTACTCGCTCGCGCACGCCTACGGAGCGGTGTTCGACAACCCCGACCTGATCGCCGCGTGCGTGGTGGCCGACGGGGAGGCCGAGACGGGCCCGTTGGCCGCGGCGTGGCACGGCAACAAGTTCCTCGACCCCGTCCACGACGGAGCGGTGCTGCCCGTCCTGCACCTCAACAGCTACAAGATCGCCAACCCGACGGTGCTGTCCGGGATCTCCGACGCCGAGCTCACCCACCTGCTCGAAGGCTGCGGACACGTCCCCTACCTCGTCGACGGGGACGATCCCGAGCACGTGCACGCCGCGCTCGCGAGCACGCTGGACCGCGCGGTCGACGAAATCCACCGCATCCAGGCCGAAGCCCGCGAGCGCGGAAAGAACACCCGGCCTCCGTGGCCGGTGATCGTGCTGCGGACCCCGAAGGGGTGGACGGGTCCGCACGAGTTCGACGGGAAGCTCGTGGAAGGCACGTGGCGTTCCCACCAGCTCCCGCTGCCCGATCCGGCCGGGGACGCCGACCAGCGCGAGCGGTTGCAGTCGTGGCTGCTCGACTACCGGCCTGGAGAGCTGTTCGACGAGGACGGCGAACCCCGATCCGCGGTCACCGAGGCCGTTCCCCGCCCGGAGCGGAGGATGAGCGCCAGCCCGCACACCAACGGGGGTGCGCGCACCGAGCTGGATCCGCCCCGTTCTCGTCCCTACATGCTCGAGCGCGACCGGAGCGGCCGGGAACCGCAGTCGCCGACGCAGGTGCTCGGCCGCTACCTCCGCGACCTGCTGCAAGCCAGCCACCGCAGCCGAGACTTCCGGGTGTTCTCCCCCGACGAGCTCGATTCCAACAAGCTCTCCGCCGTCTACGAGGCAACCGACCGCGCCTGGAACGCCGCGCAGGCACCCGTCGACGCGCACCTGAGCCAGCACGGACGCGTGATGGAAGTGCTCAGCGAGCACACGCTGCAGGGCTGGTTGGAGGGGTACCTGCTCACCGGCCGGCACGGCCTGTTCGCCAGCTACGAGGCCTTCATCCACATCGTCGACTCGATGGTCAACCAGTTCGCCAAGTGGCTCAAGGTCAGCGGGGAGCTCTCCTGGCGCCCACCCGTGCCGTCGCTGACCTACCTGCTGACCTCGCACGTGTGGCAGCAGGACCACAACGGCTTCTCCCACCAGGACCCGGGGTTCCTCGACCACGTCACCCACAAGAAACCCGACGTGGTGCGCGTCTACCTGCCGCCGGACGCGAACACACTGCTGTGGACGGTCGAACACTGCCTGCGCAGCCGAGACCTGATCAACGTCATCGTGACGGGCAAACAACCCCAGCCGACCTGGCTCGACCCCGCCGCGGCCGCCGAGCACTGCGCCCGCGGAGCCGGCGTGTGGGGGTGGGCCTGCACCGGCGGCGACCCGCCCGACGTCGTGCTGGCCTGCGCCGGCGACGTGCCCACCCGCGAGACCCTCGCCGCCGTCGACATCCTGAGCAACTCCGCTCCCCACCTGTCGGTGCGCGTGGTCAACGTCGTCGATCTCATGCGCCTGCAACCGGCCGAGGCGCACCCGCACGGGCTCACCGACCGCGATTTCGACGCGCTGTTCACCACCGACCGCCCGATCGTGTTCGCCTACCACGGTTACCCCTGGCTGATCCACCGCCTCACCCACGGACGCACCAACCGCGACCTGCACGTTCGCGGCTACCGCGAGGAGGGCACCACGACCACGCCGTTCGACATGGCCGTGCGCAACCGCATCGACCGGTTCGACCTCGTGCTCGACGTGCTCCACCACGCCGGCCGGCACGACCGCGCCTGCGCCGACCTGCGGCAGGCCATGCACGACGAACGCGCCGAGCACGACCGGCACACCCGCGAGCACGGCATCGACCTGCCCGAAGTGCGCGCCTGGCACTGGCCCGTGCCGTGATGCCCCGACCACGCACGCACCAAGGCCCCGCTGGGACTGCCGGCGCGCCGGAGCCGACAACCCCACGAGCTGCCAGGAGGAACAGGTGGGTACCACGGCAGTCATCACCGTCAACCCCGGCTCCAACAGCCTGCGCCTGGAGACCGCGGCCGTCGACGAGAACGGAACCTGCGAGGTGCTCGACTCCACCAGCACAGCCACGTCACCGACCTCCGAC
Organism: Salinifilum aidingensis; assembly: GCF_054782015.1. Taxonomy (NCBI): domain Bacteria; kingdom Bacillati; phylum Actinomycetota; class Actinomycetes; order Pseudonocardiales; family Pseudonocardiaceae; genus Salinifilum; species Salinifilum aidingensis. The sequence goes on from NZ_BAAGTH010000011.1 coordinate 94,263, forward strand.
GAGTCCCTCGCCGAGTTCGACCGGTTCCTCCGCGCCCATGCCGAGCACGCCACCTGCCTGGCTCACCGCCTCGTTCACGGCGGTGAGCACGTCACGCGTCCCCGTCGCGTCGACGAATCGACCCTGACCGCCCTGGGCGAGCTCGAAACGCTGGCACCCCTGCACGTGCCCGCCACCGTGCAGCTGATCCGGCGCTCCGGGAACGCGCACCCCGGCCTGACCCAGGTCCTGTGCCCGGACACCGGTTTCCACCGCGCACTGCCCCCGGAAGCCCGCACCGAACCGCTGCCCGCCCGGTGGCAGGGCCACGTCCGCCGCTACGGCTTCCACGGCCTGTCCTACGCCTGGGCGCTGCGCCGCACCACCGAGATCCTCGGCCGGGGCCCGGAACAGATCCAGGTGCTGCTGGCGCACCTCGGCGGCGGCTGCTCGGCCTGCGCCGTCCACAGCGGTCGAAGCGTCGACACCACCATGGGACTCACCCCGCTCGGCGGGATGGCCATGTCGCGGCGCAGCGGCGATCTCGACCCCGGGCTGTTGTTCTGGCTGCTGCGACACTCCGATGAGGACACCGACACCGTCGAGCGGGCGCTGCACGGCGAGGCCGGGCTGCTCGGGCTGTCCGGCGGCCGCTCCGGGGACACCCGCGACCTCGTGGCCGCCGCCGACGACGGCGACGACGACGCCCGCCTGGCACTGCGCGTGTTCGCAAAACGCGCAGCCGCCGGCATCGCGTCCATGGCCACCAATCTCGACACCATCGACGCGCTGGTGTTCACCGGCGAGATCGGATGGAACCAGCCCGAAGTGCGCCGCGACATTTGCCGGCGCCTGTCCTTGCTGGGCCTTCCCGGCGAGCTCTCCGGCAACCGCGCCGACGACGGGCCCGTGAGCGCGCCGGAACAGCACCCCGCCGTCCTCGTCGTCAAGCCTCGCGAAGAACTCCAGCTCGCCCTCGAGGCCGCGGCAGCGCTGCGACCCCGAGCGCAGTAGCGCCCGACGACACCAGCGGCGGGCGCGATGCTGGACGCTCCCCGCGGGGGGATCAGGCAGTTGCCACCGAGCTCCGTCCCACCGGTCCCCTGCGATCTCATCGAGACCACTGGGGTCCCGAACCCACCAGCACCTCCGCGAGGTGCGCGGCCGCGCGGTCGCTGCCGTGGGCGATCTGGGTGCGGCAGCTGAAGCCGTCGGCGAGCACCAGCGTGTTCGGTGCCGCCCGCCGCACGGCCGGGAGCAACGCGTGTTCGGCGCAGGCCATCGAGACGTCGTAGTGCCCGCGTTCGAACCCGAAGTTCCCGGCCAGTCCGCAGCATCCCGAATCGAGGACGTCCGCATCGACTCCCGCCCCGGACAGCACCTCCTCGTCCGCTCGGAAGCCCAGCACCGCGTGCTGGTGGCAGTGCGCCTGCACGACGGCATCGACGTCGCGCCGCGGCGGGTGCCAGTCGTCGGGGGCGTAGCGGGTCAACGCCTCGGCCAGGGTGAGGACTTGGCCGCGCAGCCGTGCGGCGTCTTCGTCGTGGGGGAGCAGTTCGCGCAGGTCCGAGCGGAACACCGCCAGGCACGACGGCTCCGTTCCGACGATCGGGGTGCCCGCCTCGATCCACGGGCGCAGCACCCGGAACGTGCGGCGGAGCACGCGCCGCGCCGAGGTCAGTTGGCCGGTGGAGATCAGGGTCAGTCCGCAGCACACCGGCTGCTGCGGGACGGCGACCCGGAAGCCGGCGTTCTCCAGCACTTCGACCGTGGCGCGGGCGATGCGGGGTTCGAAGTGGTTGGTGAACGTGTCCGGCCACAGCAGCACGGCGTCGCGGTCGCCCGGCCGCGGTTCGGAGCGGGCGCGCCGACGCCACTGCTGCTGGAAACTCCTCGGGGCGAACCGCGGGGCCTCGCGCTCGGGGGTGATCCCGGCGATGCGCTTGCCCGCCTCGGCCAATCCGGGCGCGTGCAGCGCGGTGTTGACCAGGCGCGGTGCCAGCCGGGCGCCCTGCGCCAGCACCGGGAGCCACCCCAGCGAGTAGTGCGTCGTCGGGCGCGGCCGGTTGCGGTAGTGCTGGGCGAGGAACTCGGCCTTGTACATCGCCATGTCCACTCCGGTCGGGCAGTCCGACTTGCACCCCTTGCAGGCCAGGCACAGGTCCAGCGAGTCGTGCACGGCCTGCGAACGCCACCCGTCGGAGATCGGGGTGTCGGCGTGGCCCCGCATCATCTCGAACAGCAACCGGGCCCGCCCCCGCGTGGAGTGCTCCTCCTCGCCGGTCGCCCGGTATGACGGGCACATGACGCCCCCGCTGGTGCTGCGGCAGTTGCCGATGCCGACGCACCGCATGACGCCCTGGTGGAAACTGCCACCGTCGTCGGGGAAGCCCAGGTACGTCCTCGGGTGCTCGGGGCGGTAATCCGACCCGAGCCGCAGCTGCTCGTCCACCCGGTAGGGCGCCACGACTTTGCCGGGGTTCATCCGGTTCGCCGGGTCGAAGACGTCCTTGACCTCGCCGAAGGCCTGCACCAGCTCCTCGCCGAACATGCGCACGAGGAGTTCGCCGCGCGCCTGCCCGTCCCCGTGCTCGCCGGAGAGCGACCCGCCGTAGGAGACGACGAGGTCGGCGGCGCGCTGCACGAAGCGGCGGAACGCCGCCACGCCCGGGCCGCTCTTGAGGCGGAACGGGATCCGGACGTGCACGCAGCCGTGCCCGAAGTGCCCGTACAGCGCGGGGCGCTCGTAGCCGAACTCGGCGAACAGCGCCAGCAGATCGCGCAGGTAATCCCCCAACCTCCCCGGCGGCACCGCCGAGTCCTCCCAGCCCTCCCAGCTCTCGGGCATGTCCGGTGGGTTGGCCGTCGCCCCGAGACCGGCCTCGCGCGCCTTGAGCATCTGCTGCTCGCGCTCGGGGTCGTCGGAGACGGCCACGTCGAGGTCCTGCGGGGACTTGCCCAGCCCGTCGAGCAGGCGCTGCACCTGCCCGTCGGCGTCGTCCGCCGAATCACCGCCGCACTGGACGAAGAGCCAGCTGCTCCCCGCGGGCAGCAACGCCACCGAGTCCAGATACGTCCGCTCCTCGCGCAGGAAGTGCACCAGTTCCCCGCCGAGCGCTTCCAGCTGCAGCGGCGTGCTGTGCTGCAACAGCCGGGGGACGTCGTCGGCCGCGGCGGCCACGTCCTGGTAGCCGAGCACCACCATCGCCTTGCGCGCCACGGTGGGGACGAGGGCGAGCTCGGCGTGCAGCACCGTCACGAGCGTGCCCTCGCTGCCCACGAGCAGCTCCGCCGGGTCGAGGCCGTCGTCGCGCAGCAGGGCGTCGAGGTTGTAGCCCGACACCCGCCGCGGGATGTCGGGGTAGCGCAGGCGGATCCGCTCCCGGTAGCGGTCCCGGATCTCGCGCAGCCGCCGGTGGATCTCGCCCTCGCGGCCGCCCGCGGCGATCACGGCTTCCAGCTCGGCCTCGGTGACCGGTCCGACCCAGCAGCGCAGCCCGTCGTAGGTGAGGATCTCCAGGCTGCGGACGTTGTCGACGGTCTTGCCGTACATCTGGGCGCTGGCCCCGCAGGCGTTGTTGCCGATCATGCCGCCCAGCGCGCAGTGGCTGTGCGTGGACGGGAACGGACCGAACATGAGGTCGTGCTCGGCGAGCCGAGCGTTGAGCACGTCGAGCACGATCCCCGGTTCGACCACGCACGTACGCCGCGACGGGGACACGGAAACCAGAGCGTGGCAGTACTTGGTCCAGTCGATGATCACGGCGGTGTTCGTGGCCTGCCCGCCCAGGCTGGTACCCCCGCCTCGCGACAGCAGGGGCGCGCCGTGCGCGTGGCAGATCCGCACCGCTTCGGCTCCGGCGTCGACCGTGCGCGGCACGACGACGCCGATGGGGACCTGCCGATAGTTCGACGCGTCGGTGGCGTAGGCCCCGCGCGTGCCGTCGTCGAACCGCACCTCGCCGTCCACGGCAGAAACCAGGTCGTGCCGCAACGCCTCGGCGTCCACTCGGGCCACCCCCGGCAGGCCGGTCGCCGCCATCGCGCCTCCCGCGCTCGTCGTCTCGGCCACGCACCGAGGCACCTCACACCGTCCGGTAGGGCTCGGCGTCGGCCTCCTTCAGGGTCATGCCGTGCCCGGGGGCCGACGGGTCGGGGCGCACCGCGCCGCCCCGCGGGTCGAGCACGCCGTCGAAGAGCATCGCCTCGATGCGCTCGTGATCCCGGAACCACTCCAGGTGCCGGACGTTGTGCGTCGCGACGGCCACGTGTGCCGTGATGTTCTGGGCGCAGTGCCCGGACACGTCGAGATTGCGCGCCGCCGCCAACGCCGCCGCGCGGTACCACTCCCCGACCCCACCGCACCGGGTGAGGTCGACCTGCAGGCAATCCACCGCACCGGCCTCGAGCATCGTCGTGAAGTACGCCAGGTCGAAGCCGTACTCACCGGCAGCCACGTCGGCCTCCGCGGCCTGCAGCACGCGCCGCAACCCGGTCAGGTCGTCGCTGGAGACCGGTTCCTCGAACCACACCACGCCCGCCTGGTCCAGACGCCGTCCCACGCGCACCGCCTGCGCGGGCGAGTAGGCCCCGTTGGCGTCCACGAACAGCTCGGCGTCCTCCCCGACGAGGTTGCGCGCGAACTCCGTGCGCGCGAGGTCCCGCTCGGGGTTGCCTCCCCGCTCCTCACCGATCTTGATCTTGACCGCGGACAGCCCCTGCTCCCCGACCCATCGCTGCAGCTGCTGCTCCAACTGCTCGTCGTCGTAGGTGAGGAACCCCCCGCTGCCGTAGATGGCGACGCTCTCGTGCGCGCGGCCGAGGAACCGGCTCAGCGCCAGCCCGCACAGGCGCGCCGCGGCGTCCTGCAGGGCGATCTCCACCGCCGACATGGCGCACGACACCAATCCGGGCCGCCCGTTGTTGCGGATCGCTCGCTGCATCGCTCGCCAGGCCGCGGGCACGTCGAGCACGTCCCGCCCCAGCACCGCCCGGGCCAGCACGGTCTCGATCACCTCGACGCAGGCCGGGTGCGCGTAGGTGTATCCCAGACCGGTGCGATCGCCGGCCCGGACCGTGGCGACCACGATCGTCGTGTCCGACCACGCCAGGGTTCCGTCGGACTCCGGGGTCTCGGTGGGGACGCGGTACGCCCGGGCACCGACCTCGGTGATCTCCGCACCGTCCACCGGCGGCCCCCTCACCGCCGGTCCGCCCGCCCCGGGACGAACTCCTGCGCCTTGGCCTTGGCGCCTTCCTTGAGGACCGACCAGGCGTCCGGATCGCCCTTGAGCATGGCTTCGGCGACGGATTCCATCTGCTCCCAGTTCGCTTCCGGCGGGATCGGCGGTACCGCGGGATCGGTGACGAACTCGACCAGGCACGGGCGGTCGCAGCGCAGCGCCTGCTGCCAGGCGTTGTCGATATCACCGGGATCGTCCACCTTGATGCCGCGCAGCCCGAGCGATTCGGCGTAGCCGGCGTACGGGAACTCCGGCAACTGCTGCGAGGGCAGGAACTGCGGGGCACCGCTCATCGCCCGCATCTCCCAGGTGACCTGGTTGAGGTCGCTGTTGTTGAGCACTCCGATCACGACGCGCGGGTCGTCCCACTCCGCGCAGTAGTGCGCCACGGTGATCAGCTCGCTGATGCCGTTCATCTGCATCACGCCATCGCCCACCAGGGCGAACACCGGGCGATCGGGGAAGGCGAACTTCGCGCCGGTGGCGTACGGCATCCCCGGTCCCATCGTGGCCAGAGTCCCCGACAGCGAGCACCGGATGTCCCCGCGGATGCGCAGGTGCCGGCCGTACCAGTTCGCCACCGACCCCGCATCGGTGGTCACGATCGCGTTCTCCGGCAGCAGCGGCGACAGCTCGTGGAAGACCCGCTCGGGATTGATCGGATCCGCTGACACGTTCGCGCGGCGCCGCATCACGTCCCACCAGCCGCTGACGGTCTCCTCCACCTGCTGCCGCCAGGTGCGGTCCTCCTTGCGCCGCAACAGCGGCAACAGGTGCCGCAGGGTGTCCTGCGCGTCGCCGAGCAGGTTGACCTCGAACGGGTAGCGCATCCCGATCATCGTCGGATCGATGTCGATCTGCACGGCCCGCGCCTGGTCGAATTCCGGTAGGAACTGGCTGTACGGGAAGCTCGCACCGACCACGAGCAGCGTGTCGCAGTCGCGCATCAGCTCCCACGACGGGCGCGTGCCCATCAGCCCCGACACTCCGGTCACGTAGGGCAGGTCGTCGGTGAGCACGTCCTTGCCCAGCAGCGCCTTGGCCACCCCGGCCCCCAACGTGTCGGCGACCTGCTTGACCTCCTCGGCCGCGCCGCGGGCGCCCTGGCCGATCATCATCGCCACGCGCCGGCCGGAGTTGAGCACCTCCGCGGCGTGTTCCAGGTCCTGCCCCCTCGGGAGCACCGTCGAACCCGAGATCCCCAGGCTGGAGGGCACCATCTTGAACGCGTGCGTCGGAGGTGTGTACTCGGTCTCCTGCACATCGCCCGGGATGATCAGCGCGGTGACCGTGCGCTCGACCATCGCCGTGCGCATCGCCCGGTCCAGCGCGTTGGGCAGCTGCTGCGCCGTCACCACGAACTGGACGTACTCGCTGGCCACGTCCTTGTACAGCGAGTTCAGGTCGATCTCCTGCTGGTAGGCGCCGCCGAGCGCGGTGGTGCCCTGCTGACCCACGATCGCCACCACCGGCACGTGGTCCATCTTCGCGTCGTAGAGCCCGTTCAGCAGGTGCACCGCCCCAGGGCCTCCGGTGGCCATGCACACTCCGACGCGGCCGGAGAACTTCGCATACCCCACCGCTTCGAAGGCCGCCAACTCCTCGTGCCGCGCCTGGACGAACCGGGGTTCGTTGCCCGCCCGCTGCCACGCCGCCAGGATCCCGTTGATCCCGTCCCCGGCGTAGGAGAACACCTTGTCCACGCCCCACTCGCGCAACCGGCGCAGAACGTGGTCCGAGACCAATTCCGCCACGCCGACACCCCATTCCACCATCGCGCTGCTGCCGTGACGTTCCGAAGGCGGAGGACTCGCGCCGAGCACGCGTTCGGCAGTCCTCGTGCGTTGCGCGTCAGCCGTACCCGCGGTCGCTTCGCGGCCAAACGCGCGCCCCGCAGCCGCGGAGGCGGGCGGTGCGATCGCTCGCCGCACCCCCGGCGCTGCCCGCCTTCCGCGTGTTGCCGGCGTCCGCGCGGGGTAGACCGCGCACGGGGAACGGGCCGGGTGCCGGGCCGGCACCTGCCCCGAGCAGCAACACCAGGGAGGACCGCGGTGCGCATCGGCTACTTCCTCGCCACCGAGGAGTTCGGACCCGCCGAGCTCGTGCGGCAGGCGCAGCTCGCCGAGCAGGCGGGCTTCCACGGGCTGTGGATCTCCGACCACTTCCACCCCTGGGTGGACGCCCAGGGCAACAGCCCCTTCGTCTGGTCGGTGATCGGCGCCCTGTCACAGGTGACGTCGCTGCCGATCACCACGGCCGTGACCTGCCCGACGATCCGCATCCACCCCGCGATCATCGCCCACGCCGCCGCCACGGCCGGCGTGCAGACCGGGGAGCGCTTCGCGCTCGGCCTCGGCACGGGGGAAGCGCTCAACGAGCACGTGCTCGGCGACCGGTGGCCGCCGCCGCAGGTGCGCTCGGACATGCTGCGCGAGGCGATCGCGGTGATCCGCGCCCTGCACGCGGGCGGCTACGTCAACCACCACGGTGAGCACTACACCGTGGAGAACGCACGCCTGTACACCCTGCCCGAACGCCCCGTGCCGATCTACGTCTCGGCGTTCGGCCCGAGGACCGCCCGGTTCGCCGGGGCGAGCGCGGACGGCCTGTGCACGCCGGTGACGGACGCGGATCTCGTCCGGGAGTTCCGCGAAGCCGGCGGTCACGACAAACCGGTGCAAGGCGGCATGAAGGCGTGCTGGGCGCCCAGCGAGGAGGAAGCCGTCCGAACCGCCCGCACGTGGGCCACGGAGGCGCTGCCCGGATCCCTGGTGCTCAACCTGCCCACGCCGAAGGACTTCGAACAAGCGGTGCGCTTCGTCGACGACGGCGCGATCCAGGAGATCTTCCCCTGCGGACCGAACGCGGACCGGCACGTCGAAGCGGTCCGGGCGTTCGCAGACGCGGGGTTCGACGAGGTCTACGTCCAGCAGATCGGGCCGTCGCAGGAGGAGTTCTTCCAGGAGTGGCAGGAGAAGGTGCTGCCCGCCTTCCACGCCGGATCCACGTGACCGCTCGAGCCGGATGAGCGGTTCAGCGGAGCGGCCGTCCCGTGGCGGGTGAGGGTCATCCTCCTGCTCGATGATCGACTGCCCAGGTGGACGGTTCCGCGCACAACGCATCGACCGCGTCGTGCGCGCTCTCGGCTCGCCACTCTTTCCGGCTGCGCCTGGAAGGCGCGTCGGTGCTCATCGACCCGGTCCGGTCGCAGGCGCCCCACACGTGTGTCGGTGCGCCGCTCCGGGTATTCGCGGACGGGCGTCGACGAGTTGGTGGTTGGAGGGAGCATGCCTGACCAGAACTACCCCCCGGCGCAGCAACAGCCACCACCGGGCAGTTCCGGGGAGATGGAGCCGAACCCGCAGGACGAGATGCGCTCTTACGAAGGTCGGGGACTGCTGGCGGGCAACCGCGCACTGATCACCGGCGGCGACTCCGGGATCGGCCGTGCCGTTGCCGTCGCCTTCGCCAAGGAGGGTGCCGACGTGGCCGTGGTCTACTTCGGCACCTCGGAGAAGGAGGACGCCGAGCACACGGCCCGGCTCGTCGAGCAGGAGGGTCGCACGTGCCTGCGACTGCGCGGCGACCTGGCGTCGGAGGAGTTCTGCGAGCAGGTCGTCGAGCAGGTCAGCGGCGAGCTCGGGGGACTGGACGTCCTGGTCAACCACGCCGGGACGCAGGCGACTGCGACCGATCTGCAAGACGTGAGCACCGCGGCGTTCGACCGCACGTTCAAGATCAACGTTTACGGCACCTTCTGGATCACCCGGGCCGCTCTGGCGCACCTGCATACGCCGGCGTCGATCATCAACACCGGCTCGGTGAACGGATTGCGCGGGAACAAGTCCATGATGGACTACGCGGCGAGCAAGGCCGCGGTCCACGCGTTCACGAAGTCGTTGGCGCAGTCGCTGGCGCAAAGCGGTGTTCGGGTGAACTGCGTGGCACCCGGTCCGGTGTGGACTCCGCTGATCCCGTCCACGTTCCCGGAGGAGAAGGTGGAAGGTTTCGGAACGCAGTCCCCCATGGGGCGCATGGCCCACCCGGACGAGATCGCGCCCTCGTACGTGTTCTTCGCCTCGGACCAGCTCTCCAGCTTCTACACCGGCGAGGTCTTCGCACCGGTGGGCGGTGAAACCCATCCGGGGTGAGCGGGCGCGGCCGGCACGTGCGCGCGAGCGCAGGCGACCCGTTCCGCGAATGCGGCGAGCGCGGTGCGGGGCGTCCGCGCACTGCCATGCCGGCCCTGCGGTTGTTCTCCTGGATCGGCTTCAACCACTCGACCAGCTCGGTCTCCCTCGCGCCGGGCGTCCTCGATGCAGGACTCGAACATGCACACGTGCTGCAGCGACAGCTGAAGCACCGTCAGCAGGTCGTAGTTCTCGTCCTTGGCCGGCGACTGCATGTTCGTCATCGTCGATGCGCTCGCCCCGCGGCTGCCCGGCACCGCACGGGGCCGAACCCCTGAACGCCGCCTTCCCCGGTGAGCTTCGCGCCGGTGCTTCGGCCGGGCACCGCGGGCGAGGACGCTGCGTGTGGACGGTTGGACGCCCGATCGCGCAACGCTCCAGTCACGCCGCGTCCAGTCACGCCGCGTCCGGCTGTGCAGCCTCGGGTCAGGAGCGATCACCGAGTGCGGCCGCGAGCTCGGCCTTCGACATCTTCGACCGGCCCTGGACGTCCTGCCGCCGGGCGTCCTCGTAGAGCTGCTGCTTGGTGCGGCCTGCCGGACCTTCGTCGTTGCCCGAGCGCATACCTCCACGCTGCTGCGGCGACATGCCCTGCCTCGCCGTCTCGCTGCGTTGGCGGGCTTCTCCCCGTTGGACCCGGTTCTTGTTCACGGTACGAGCCGCGATCTCCTGGGCGCGGTCCTCGGAGGAGCCGTACTGCTCGGTCCGCTCCTTGATTTCCTCGTACTGGCGTTCCTGCTTGCGCGTCCACGCCTGCTGCGGCATGGCCGATCACCACCCCCTGGGCTGCGGGACTCGGTGCTGCCGTCCTGCACCTACCCCCGAGGAGCCGCCATCACACGTGGTCGGGCCAGGCAGGAGCACACCTGCTACAGCGCGGGCGGGGGTGCCGATCACCACGAAGATGGGCTCGCGAGGAGTTCGGGCACCGCAGTACGGGTACGCCCCCGGGGCACACCCGTGCACAGGAACCCGATCGCAAGAATCTTGACCAACCCGAGCGGACACCCGAACTCGGGGAGGGGTTTCGACCGGACGACGGCCGGCGGCTTCCTCCTCGCCGGGGGGAGCAGGCTCAAGTGGCTGACTCCGCGGAACTGCGGTGCCCTTGATCGTGCCCGCGGCGGAGGAGTCGGTGCGTGCGGCCGCGCCGGGTTCGCGGTCCGCGGGCACCTCTGCTCGGGGGACTCGACGCGCGCAGCAGTGGGAGAGGACATGACCGACCGCAGCGACGGGCAGCCTGAGACTCAGGAAACGCGCAAGGACACAGCAACCACCGACGCTACCGGGCGCCCCGCTGTCGCCCACGCCGAACGCACTGGCGCACAGGGCGAGCGCACCGGGCAAGCGGATCACCCCGCCGACCACGCGGCCAGCGCGACCTCCGCCGAAGACGCGGAGGCCCCGCAGAACGTTGCGGACGCGGAGGGCGAGGAGGACGCGGAGGAGGCAGCGGCGGCGCAGGAAGAACAGGAAGAGGAGGCCGGGGTCGCCGCGCAGGAAGGCGCAGGCCCCCGCGTGTTGGGCATCGTGGCCGATCCCGACATGCCCACCCAGGTCGGCTCCAACCTGGCGGCCGAGCTGACGAACTGGCTGAACGAGCACGCCGGCGGGGAATGGACGATCGAGGTGCTCTCCGACCCCATCACCGCGGGAGAAGGAGATCGGGCAGACCTGTTCGCGGCGTTGCAGGACTACCAGTCGCACCGCGGCTGGGAATACACCATCTGCGTGACGGACCTGCCGTTGCTGCTGCAGCAACGCCCGCTGATCGCCGACGTGGACCCCTCCCGCCAGGTCGGCGTGGTCTCGCTGCCCGCCCTCGGCGGGCTGCAACCGCACCGGCGGATGCGGCACATGCTGCGCCAACTGCTCGAAGAACTGCTCACCGAGGGCCACCACCAGCCGAGCAGCACGAGCCGGCACCGGCTCTACAGCTGGCTGACCAACCTCACCGCCCCCGTGCACCGAACGACCCTCTCCGAAGCCACCGGAGTGCGCTACACCGCCACCCGGTGGGGCGGCTGGTTCCGGTTGCTCTCCGGCATGGTGCGCACCAACCGCCCCTGGCGATTGATCTTCGGAATGTCGAGCGCGCTGGCCGCGGCGATCGCCACCAGCGCCTTCGGGCTCTCCTCGAGCACGATCTGGCAGATCGCCGATGCCCTCAGCCCCGCCAAAGAAGTGCTCGCCGCGGCCGCCTCCGTGGCCCTGCTGGTGGTCTGGCTCATCACCGCCCACAGCCTCTGGGAACGCAGCAAGCACCGCGCGCAGGATTTCCGGCGCCTGGCCCGGCTCTACAACAGCTCCACCGTGCTGACCCTGACCATCGGCGTGACCTGCCTCTACCTCGGACTGCTGATCACCAACACGGCCGTGGCCGCGTTCCTCATCCCACCCTCGGTGTTGACCAGCACGCTGCAAGCCCCGGTGACGCCGGACACGTACTTCAACCTCGCCTGGGGCTTCACCACCATGGGCATCATCGCCGGAGCCCTGGGCTCCAGCCTCGAATCCGACCGCGCCGTCCGCCAAGCCGCCTACGGCTACCGCGAAGAACAACGCCGCAACCACAGCAGCCGATGAGAACTCGATGAGCCCTCCACCACCCGCGAGCGGCCGCGCTCCACCGGGGTGGAGTCGCCCACCCGCACATCATCGGTGAACAGCGAGCTGTCGGTGGCCAGCCGGTGCCGCGCGGAATTGCTCGTCTAGTGCCAGGTGAGTTGAGCCCGCTCCCCCCAGTACTCCGCCGGTTCCGCGGCGAGCCCGGCCAGCTCGAGCTGCTCCGCCTCGGAGAGTGCGACCTCGCAGGCGGCCAGGTTGGACTCCAGCTGGGCCACGCTGACCGGACCGATGAGCACGACGTCGGCCCACGGCTGGTGCAGGGCGTGCGCCAAGGCCACCGCGTCGGTGGTGACCGCGTGCTCGTCGGCGATGCGCCGCACCGCCTCCGGCGGATCCACCGCCAGGCGCCCGTTGGCCAGGGTCTCCTTGAGCACGACCCGCCACCCGCCGGTGTGGACCTCGGCGAGGGTGCTGCCCACCGAGGGCTCCAGCGCGTTCCACGTGGACTGCACAGCGCTGAACAGCTGCCGCCCGCCCACTTCGAGCTCCCAGGCGCGCTCGATGGTCTCGGCCTGCCCCGCACCGCTGGTGGAGAACCCCAGGGGCGTGCCGCCGTCGCGGATGCGGGCGAGCTCGTGCTGCAGCGCCAGGTCCTCGAACAGCGGGCTGCTGACGGTCAGCGAGTGCACCTGGTACAGGTCCACGCGCCGGCCCAGCAGGCGGCGCGTCTCCTCCCACTGGCTGCGCAGCCGATCCACCGAGTGCTCCTTGACCTCGTGCACCTCGGTTTCGATCTGCCACTGGGCGACGTAGGCGTAGCCCCACTTGCTGGAGACGGTGACGTCACCGTGCTCGCGGGCGGTCAGCCAGTGGGCCAGGTACTGCTCGGCGCTGCCGTAGGAGCGCGCCGCGTCGAACCAGCGGACGCCGCGCCCGTAGGCGGCGTCGAGCACGGTGCGGGTGCGTTCCCGCATCGCCTCGTCGGTGCGTTGCGGCGGCAGTTCCGGTTGGCGCCCGACGTTGATGTAGGCGGGCCGTCCGAGGGCGGCGAGCCCCAGCCCGAACCGTCGCGTCGGCGAAGTCATGGCGCCAACGTAACGGGTGCCGCAGCGCGACGACACTCGGCGCGGAGCCCGTGGCTCCGGCGCGGCCCGGTCCGGAGCCGGCTCCTGCCACCGGTCGCGCCGCCGGGCGGCCCCGACGCACGCGTGGTGGGGCGGTGCGGCGACCGCCCCACCACAGCGGCGCGTCGGTTACAGGTACTGGCCGGTGTTCGTGGCCGTGTCGATCGCCCGGCCGGACTCCTGGTTCTTCCCGCTGACGAGCGTGCGGATGTAGACGATCCGCTCGCCCTTCTTACCGGAGATGCGGGCCCAGTCGTCGGGGTTGGTCGTGTTGGGCAGGTCCTCGTTCTCGGCGAACTCGTCGACGATCGCGTCCTGCAGGTGCTGCACCCGCAAACCGGAGTAGCCGTTGTCCAGCACGCCCTTGATCGCCGCCTTCTTCGCCCGGTCCACGATGTTCTCGATCATCGCGCCGGAGTTGAAGTCCTTGAAGTACAGGACCTCCTTGTCCCCGTTGGCGTAGGTGACCTCCAGGAACCGGTTCTCGTCGCTCTCGGCGTACATCCGCTCGACGGTGGTCTGGATCATCGCCTCGATGCACGTGGCCTTGTCCCCGCCGAACTCCTTGAGGTCCTCCTCGTCGATCGGCAGGTCCGGCGTGAGGTACTTCGCGAAGATGTCCTTGGCGGCCTCGGCGTCGGGCCGCTCGATCTTGATCTTCACGTCGAGGCGACCGGGCCGCAGGATCGCGGGATCGATCATGTCCTCGCGGTTCGAGGCACCGATGACGATCACGTTCTCCAGGCCCTCGACACCGTCGATCTCGCTGAGCAGCTGCGGCACGATCGTGGTTTCCACGTCCGAGGACACACCGCTGCCGCGGGTGCGGAAGATCGAGTCCATCTCGTCGAAGAACACGATGACGGGCGTGCCCTCCGAGGACTTCTCCCGCGCCCGCTGGAAGATCGTGCGGATGTGCCGCTCGGTCTCACCGACGAACTTGTTGAGCAGCTCAGGGCCCTTGATGTTGAGGAAGTAGGACTTGGCCTGGCCGTCCTCGTCCCCGCGGGCCGCGGCCACCTTCTTCGCCATGGAGTTGGCGACCGCCTTGGCGATCAGGGTCTTCCCGCAGCCGGGCGGTCCGTACAGCAGGACACCCTTCGGCGGCTGCAGGCGGTACTGCACGTAGAGATCGGAGTGCAGGAACGGCAGTTCCACGGCATCGCGGATCTGCTCGATCTGCCCCCCGAGACCACCGATGCTGTGGTACTCCACGTCCGGGACCTCCTCCAAGGTGAGGTCTTCCACCTCGGATTTCGGCACCACGTCGTAGGCGTACCCGGCCTTGCTGTCGACCAGCATCGAATCGCCGGACTTCAGCTCGGCCTCGGCGAGGGGGCCGCCGAGCCACACGACCCGCTCCTCGTCGGTGTGCCCCAGCACGAGAGCCCGCGGGAAGTCGCCCGCAGCCCCCGGGAGGAGTTCCCGGAAGGTGCAGACCTCGCCCGTCCGCTCGAACGAGCCGGCCTCAACCACCGTCAACGCCTCGTTGAGACGCACCGATTGACCGAGCTGCAGTTGCTCCACGTCCACGTTCGGCGACACCGCCACCCGCATCTTGCGGCCCGAGGTGAACACGTCGACCGTGCCGTCCTCGTAGCCCGCCAGGAAGACGCCGTAGCCGCTCGGCGGCTGCGCGAGGCGGTCCACTTCCTCCCGCAGCGCGGTGAGTTGGCTTCTGGCCTCCTTGAGGGTTTCGGTGAGTTTGGCGTTCCGTTCGGTGAGTTGGCTCACTCTCTCGGATGCCTCGGCCAGCCGCTTTTCCAGCACCCGGACCTGTTGGGGCGATTCGTTGAGCTTGCGCCGCAGCGTCGCCACCTCGTCCTCGAGCAGACGGATCTGGTCCCGAAGCTCGGCGTTGCTGCGGTTCTGCTGCTCACCGCCCTGCTCAGGCAGGTTGCCGGGACGGTCGTGCTGCATGTCGGCACCCTCCTCCCGTGCTCGTACCACCACGGTACCGGCGATCACCGACGACGGCGGCGTCGTGTATGTCCGCCGGATCGCCCAGCGTGCCACAAAAATCAGCCGATACCCATGCAGTACGCCAACTTGGTTCGCCACTGCGGCCCGACCGCTTCACCGGCCGGCCACGGTCTGTCGATGATCATCGTCCGGACACCCCAACGCCCCGATCTCCGCCGTACCGCGCACCGCCCCGCGGAGCGGCCGCGACGACCAGGAGTGGGCACGGCGGGACGGACATTCGGGTGTTCCCTGCGCCATCCGGGTGATGATGCTCCTCTCCTCCGCTGTACGCAGCCCTCACCGCTGTGCGCGGCGCGCGGCGCGCTCGCACCCGACACGCCGCTCCACGTCCGGTACCCGCGCTCCCGGCCGGGCATGCGCCCGCGCCGGACCCGGCGGGGAATCTGGGCGGACCCGGCGGGGAAGCCGGCGCGAAGCGCCCGCTCCCTCCCGCATGGCGGGACGCGGCGCCTCCGGAGGTGCGCTCAGCGGCGGTGCTGCGCTCACGGCGAAGCGCAGACCGGAATCGCCGGGAACCCCGGGCGCCTGGCCCGCGTCCCAGCACCGCAGCGGTGCCCGGTCGGGGGATCCCGCCCGGGAGACCCCGGCCGGGCGGCCGAGCGCAGTTCGGTCGGTCCTGATCGATGCACGGAATGTCCCCGGTAGGGTCGCCGCGCACGATTCACCGGTTCCCGCGCCCGCGGGGGCGGCCGAGGCCGGCCGAGTGCGACGCGAACCGCCACGAGCAGAGACCGCACCAGGGGGAGAGACGTGACCTACCCACCGCAGCAACCGGGTCAGGACAACTGGGGGCAGCAGCCCGGCGGCTGGGGGCAGCCCCAGCCGGGTGGGCAGTACCCGCAGAGCGGCCCGCAGCAGCCGGGCGGCGGCTTCCCGCCCAGTGGACCCCAGCAGGGTTGGCCCCAGCAGGGCTGGCCGCAGCAGGGCGGCTACCCCCAGCAGCCGGGTCAGCCCCAGCAACCGGGCCAGCCGGGCCAGCCGCAGCAGCCCGGCTACGGCGCGCCCGGGCCGTACGCGCAACCGGGCGGCTTCGGCGACCCGTACGGCGGGCCGCCGAAGAAGTCCAAGACGCCGTGGATCCTCGGCGGCATCGGCGGCGGCGTGGTCCTGCTCGCCGTCGTGGCCGTCGTGCTCGTGTTCGCCCTGAGCGGCCCGGGCGACCCGCGTCCCACCGCGGAGGAACTCGTGGCCAAGCTGAACGCCAAGGACTTCCGGGCACTGGCCAGCCTGTCCTGCGCGGAGGACCGGGAACAGGGCAACGTGGAAACCGATCCGGTCGAAGCCCTGAAGCAGGAGGGGATGCCGGAGGAGCAAGCGCGTGAGCTCCTCGACGGCATGGAGATCAACGCCGAACTCGTCTCGGTGGAAGACCACGGCGACGGGACCGCGACGGCCGAGGTCGGCGGCGAGATGACGATGTCCGTGCTCGGCCAGACGCAGTCCCAGCAGATGGACGAGGAGATCAACATGATCGTCGAGGACGGTTCGTGGGTCAGCTGCGACGCGGCGCGGTGATACCGGGAGGACGGCGATGGCGGAGGGGCGGCTGCCCGCGCGGTGCCGCCCCTCCGCGCTTCGGGCGCGTGCGGTGCCGGCCCGGTGCCCACCGGGCCGGAGCCACCCGGGCTCAGCCCTTGCTGGGGCGCCGCTGCGGGCGCGGTGGCGTCACCCCGTCCGCCAGCCGCCGCGTGACCAGCAGGAACGCCGTGTGCGCGATCATGCGGTGCTCGGGGCGCACCGCCATGCCGACCGAGTGCCAGGGACGCAGCAGCGTCTCCCACGCCTGCGGTTCGGTCCAGTTCTGCTGCTCGCGGATCGCCTCGGTGACGCGCGAGAGCTGGGTCGTCGTGGCCACGTAGACCACGAGCACCCCACCGGGAACGAGGTTCTCGTGCACCGTGCCGAGCACCTCCCACGGGGAGAGCATGTCCAGCACGATCCGGTCCACCTGCCCTCCGTCGTAAGCGGCGAGGTCGTCGACCTGCAGCGACCAGTTGTCCGGCCGCTCGCCGAGGAACTGCTCGACGTTGCGGACCGCGTGCTCGGCGTGGTCCTCGCGCGACTCGTAGGAGATCACCCGGCCGTGCTCGCCGACCGCGCGCAGCAGCGCCAGCGTCAGCGCGCCCGAGCCGGCACCGGCCTCGAGCACGCGCGCGCCCGGGCGGATGTCGCCCCAGGTGATGATCTGCGCCGTGTCCTTCGGGTAGATCACCTGCGCGCCGCGCGGCATGGACAGCACGTAGTCCGCCAGCAGCGGCCGCAGCGCGAGGAACGACATCCCGCCGGTGGAGGCGATCACCGACCCCTCCGGCTGCCCGATGATCTTGTCGTGGGCGAGCACGCCACGATGCGTGTGGTACTCCCCTCCGTTCCGCAGGACGATCGTGTAGCGCCGCCCCTTGGGGTCGGTCAACTGCACCCGGTCGCCCGGTTCGAACGCACCGCTGACGGTGTTGGTCACCTTGCTGCTTCCTCACTGCCCGATTGCCGGCCTGCAACGCGACGCACCATCGTCGCAGAGGGGGTGCTCCCCGCCGCGGCCAGATCCCTCGGAGGAGCCGCGGATCGACCGACGAGGGCGGCCACCGGACATCGAACAGCCAGCCATCACGCCCTCGAAGGCGGCACCTTCACACCCCCAGGGCATGTGCACTTTCCTCGAGAAATGTCCACGCCCCAGGTCATCGAGGGCGCACCGGGCGTACTCCGGGGGAGTGGAGGTGGGTCGGCTCACAGGCCCGCGGGGCGCCGGCCGCGCAGCGCGCTGCGCACGTCGACGCGCCGCAGCACCCCGCTCGGGCGGCCACCGGCGTCGACCACGAGGAACTGCCAGGCCTCCACGCTGCGCAGGCGCTCCAGCACGTCCTCGGAGCTGTCGGCGTCGAGCAGCACCGTCTCCGGCAGGACCGGTTCGGCCGCCCGCTCGGCCGGCTCCGCCGGGTTGGCGGCGGCCACCTGCTCGGCCGCCTTCTCGTCGAGCAGGCCGACCGCGATCCCGTCGGCGCGCACCAGCACGACACCGCGACCGGCGGCCGCGGTGAGCGCATCCCCCACGGGGCACTCGGCGGGCAGCTGCAGCACCGGGCGCACCAGCTGCCGGATCGGCAGCTCGCCCGCCCGGTGCCGCTCCTGCTCGGCCGCGCGCTCGGAGGTCGCGCCCGCCACGACGAACCACGCCATGAGCACCGCGATGCCGAGCCGCAGCCACTGGTCCTGCGCGTCGGCGACCAGCCCCTCCATCGCCCAGAGGACCAAGCCCGCGGCCACGGCCCCCGCCCCGATGACGCCGGCGGTGGTCCCGCGTCCGCGGTCACCGGTCAGCCACCAGGTGCCCGCGCGCACCAACCGCCCCCCGTCCAGCGGCAGCCCGGGCAGCAGGTTGAACACGCCCACGGCGAGGTTGGCCACGCACGTCTGCGCCACGAGCAGCCACACCGCCCCGCCGGGCGCGAGCGCGAACCAGCCCGCCCCGGCCACCACCCCCAGCGCGAGCGAGACGAGCGGACCGGCCACGGCGACGACGGCTTCCTGCCCCGCGCGGGGCGCGTTGCGGTTCATCTCCGTGAGCCCGCCGAGCAGGAACAGCCGCACCCGCCGCACCGGCAGGCCGAGCCGCAGCGCGACCAGGCAGTGCCCCAGCTCGTGCAGCAGCACCGACACGCCGAGCAGCACGGTGAAGGCGGCCGCGATCAGCGCGCTCCCCCACGCCCCCGCGTGCGGCAGGATGCGCCCCACCAGCGGTGCGTACAGCAGCACGATCACCGCCGCGCCGATCCACCACGACGCCGACAGCTGCACCGGCACCCCCGCGACGCGGGCGAGGAGCAAACCGCCGGAGCCTGCGGAGCCGGGTGAGTCGCTGCGCGACGTGGTGGCCATGCCCGCAGGGTAGCCGCCCCGGCCGCGAACGGATCGCCGACAGTTCCGGGCGGCGCCCCCGTCGGACCGCTCGACTAGGGTCCCGGGGCATGACCGACCCCTCCGCCGATCCGAGCACCGCGTCGACGCACCCGTCCGCTCCGGACGAGCCGGGGCGGGCGGAGGCCACCGGCACCGCCGCGCGCTCGCGCCGCCCGGCGCTGTCGCCGTCCCGCGCGAGCGACTTCAAGCAGTGCCCCCTGCTGTACCGCTTCCGCGCGATCGACCGGTTGCCGGAGACGCCGACCCGGGCGCAGGCGCGGGGCACCGTGGTGCACTCGGTGCTGGAGCAGCTGTTCGAGCTCTCCCGCGCCGAACGGGAGGCCGTCCGGGCGCGCGAGTTCGTGCGGCCGTCCTGGGAGCAGCTCCAGCAGGAGCAGCCGGAACTGGCGGCGTTGTTCACCGGACCGGACGACCCCGAGCTGGAGCCGTGGCTGAACTCGGTGGAGAAGCTCGTCGACGCCTACTTCGAACTGGAGGACCCGCGCCGCCTCGACCCGGAGGCCTGCGAGATGCGGGTGGAGACCGAGCTGGACTCGGGCCTGCTGCTGCGCGGGTTCATCGACCGCGTCGACGTCGCCCCCACCGGCGAGGTGCGGCTGGTGGACTACAAGACCGGTTCCGCCCCTCCGGAGGTCGGCGAGGCCCGGGCGATGTTCCAGATGAAGTTCTACGCGCTGGTGCTCTGGCGCAAGCGGGGCGTGGTCCCGCGCCAGCTGCTCCTGCTGTACCTGGCGAACAAGCAGGCGCTGACCTACGAGCCGGACGAGGCCGAGCTGCGGCGGTTCGAGCGCACCCTGGAGGCCATGTGGCAGGCGATCCAGCGCGCCGGGCGCAGCGGGGACTTCCGCCCGAGCCCGAGCAAGCTGTGCAACTTCTGCGACCACCAGGCCGTCTGCCCCTCCTTCGGCGGCACGCCCCCGCCTTACCCGGGGTGGCCGGAGGTTCCCGCGGACGACGCGCGCTCCCGCCCCGAATGAGCGCACGCGCGGACCGGTGACCGCCCGCGTGGCCGCACCGGTCCGCCAGGCAAGCGGCGAAGCCGCTTCCTGCCCACGTACGCAGGCCGGTCCGCGGGTTCTCCGAGCGTTCCGGCCGGCCCCGTCAGTCGTCGTAGGGGTCGAAGTTGGCCGCGCTGCCGAACTCCCCCGCCTGCGTGGAGTCGACGACGGCGAACCGGGCACCGGAGGGATCCCGCAGGACCGCCACGCGCCCGATGTTCGAGTCGTAGGGATCGACGCGCACCCGTCCGCCCGCGCTGATGGCCCTGCGGACGAGCTCGTCGACGCCGATCTCCGGGTCGACGCCGAGGTAGAGCAGCCAGTGCGGCACCGTCGCCGGGGTGATGTGCTCGCGGATCATGCTCACCCGGGCGAGCACGGACTCCCCGCCGAGGTACCACACCGAGTAGTCCGAGCGGTGCTCCATGCCGAACTGCTCGGCCTCGTAGCCGAACAGCTCCTGGTAGAAGTGGTCGGCGGTCTGCGCCTTGATCGTGACCAGCTCCGCCCACATCAGCGTGCCCGGCAGCCCCACGTCGAACTGCCACGACTCCTCCGGTTCGAGCAGCCCGACCTCGCCGTCGGCGGGGCCGGTGAGCACGGCGTGGTGGCCGATCCCGGGGAGGTGGCCGCGCGGCACGCGCAGCTGCGCCCCGAGCTCCTCGGCGCGTTCCGCGCCGCCGGCCAGGTCCCGGGTGGCCAGGTACAGCCGCCACGCGGACTCGCCGTCGGCGGACTCCCCGTCGGCGGACTCGCGCAGGCTCGCCACCGGGTAGCCGTCCCGGTGCGCGATGAGGTGCTCCCCGGTCCCCGATTCCGCGGACCGGGCGAACGTCCAGTCGAACATCCCTCCGTAGAACTCGGCGACGCGGTCGACCTCGGCGGTGGCGAGCTCGATCCAGCAGGGCATCCCTGCGTACAGCTCCCACCGCGGCGGAGTCTCGCCGGGAACGATCACCGTCATGAGCACACCCCCACCGAAAGCCCGGCCCTCGACGGCGGAGCCGGCCGGGACGTCTTCCACCGTGGCGCCGCCCCGGGCCGTCCCGCCGGGAGCGGCCCGTGATCGACACCGTGCGCCCCATTATGCGCGCACGTCCGACGACGCGGGTGGGAAAACGATCAACGAGTGGAACACCCCGGCAGATCGCGCCGCCGAGGCGGTCACAGGCGGCAGGCGCGGATGTCCGAGGAGAGGATGGCCTTCGCGCCCAGCGCGGCGAGCCGGTCCATGATCGCCGGGGCCTGCTTGCGCGAGACCATGGCGCGGACCGCCACCCAGTTGTCGTCGGCCAGCGGGGACATCGTGGGCGAGCCCAGCCCCGGCGTGGTCCGCGTCGCCTCGGGCAACAGCTCCCGCGGGCAGTTGTAGTCGATCATGACGTACTGCTGGGCGTACACCACGCCCTGCAACCGCGCGATGAGCTGCTCCTTGGCGCGGTCGTCGCTCTCGGTGTCCTCGTCCTCGGCCGAGACCCGCTCGGCGGCGCGTTCGATCACCACGGCCTCGGACACGCAGATGTCGTCGCCGAAGGCCGCCAGCCCGTGCTGGCGCAGCGTGCGGCCCGAGCCGACGACGTCGGCGATCGCGTCGGCGACGCCGAGCTGGATGGAGATCTCCACCGCGCCGTCGAGCCGGATGACGCGGGCGTCGACGCCCTGCCGCTGCAGGTCGTCGCCCACGAGCCGCGGGTAGGACGTGGCCACGCGACGGCCCTCGAGGTCGGCCACGCTCCACTCGCGCGGACTGGCGGGCGCGGCGTAGCGGAACGTCGACCCGCCGAAGCCCAGCGACAGGCGCTCGTCCACCTCGGCGCCGGAGTCGAGAGCCAGGTCGCGGCCGGTGATCCCCAGGTCCAGCCTGCCGCTGCCCACGTAGATCGCGATGTCCTTCGGACGCAGGAAGAAGAACTCGACGTTGTTGACCGCGTCCAGCACGGTCAGGTCCCGCTGCTCATGGCGCTGCCGGTAGCCGGCTTCCGCGAGCATCTCGGAGGCAGGACCGGCCAGCGTGCCCTTGTTGGGCACCGCCACACGCAGCATGGGACTGGGCACTCCTCGTCTGGTCGGAACGGGTCGGGGACCCGGTCACAGGTACCGGTAGACGTCCTCCGGGGAGAGGCCGCGCTGCACCATGATGACCTGCACCCGGTACAGCAGTTGCGAGATCTCCTCGGCCAGCTCGCCGTCGGACTCGTGCTCGGCGGCCAGCCACACCTCGCCGGCCTCCTCCAACACCTTCTTGCCCTGGGCGTGCACCCCGGCGTCGAGGGCGGCGACCGTCGACGAGCCCTCCGGGCGGGTGCGGGCACGGTCGAGCAGCTCGCTGAACAGGTCGTCGAAGGTCTTCACACCCGAATCCTTGCATCCCTCGTCCGCGGGCGTGACAGCGGACCCGTCCGCGTGCGGGGCCGATCACGCGTGCGCGCCCGTGGGCTCACGCCACCTCGCGGGCGAGCGAGCCGAGCGCGCCGAAGTCCACCCGCTCGAGCGAGTCCCGCAGCACGCGCCGCGGCCCGTCCGGCACGGGCACCTCGCACGGCACGGCGAGCACGAGGCAGCCGGCGGCCTCGGCCGCGGCGACGCCGGTCGGCGAGTCCTCCACCGCCAGGCACCGCTCGGGCGCGAGCCCGAGGAGCTCGCACGCCCGCCGGTACGGCTCGGGGTCGGGCTTGTTGCGACCGCCGACCTCGTCGCCGCACACCGTCGCGTCGAAGTGCTCGCGTCCCACCGTGTCCAGCGCCTGCTCGGTCAGCGAGCGGATCGTGGAGGTCACCAGGGCGGTGCGCAGCCCCTGCGCCCGCGCGGCGCGCAGCGCCTCCTGCGCTCCCGGCCGCCAGGGCAGCCCCGCGGCGAACAGCTCGCGCATCCGGCCCACGACCCACTCGCCCGCGGCGGCGACGTCCTCCTCGACCGCGGGCAGGCCGAGGTCGTCGAGCATGAGCCGCATGCTGCGCGGCATGTTCGAACCGACCATGTCCTCCCGGACAGCGTCGCTGAGCGCGCCGCCGCGGTGAGCGGCGTAGTCCTCCAGCGCCACGCTCCACAGCTTCTCCGAGTCGACCAGCGTGCCGTCCATGTCGAACAGGACGGCGGTGATCCCCGTGGTGGCGGGTGCGGTCGTCATCGCGCGGTGCACTCCCCTCTGGCGGAACGTCCGCGCCCCAGTAGAGCATCACCACCGGCGCCGGCACCCGAGAACGTGGCCAAGCACTCGCGGACGCGTGCGGCGTCGGGGTTTGCCGCTGCGGTCGCGGCTTCAGGCCGCTTCCACTTTCCGAGCGCCCAGCACGAGGAACGCGGTCACCGTCCCGGCGGACACGTGCTCGGCCCGCGCATCCTCGAAGCTCATCCGAACTCGCACATGTCGTGGGAGGACCCCGCCGACGACCTCCGCCGGCGGGGTGAGCAGGCTGCCGGCGGCACCCGCCACGGACGACCGCGGTGCGCTGCCCCGGGCGGCCCGGGGCAGCGCACCGCGCAGGGGTCACCTCCCCTCGTCCTCGGGCAGCGACTCACTCGTCGTGGACTCGGTGCTCGTCCCCTGCTCGTGCTCGCCCCGGCGCCGACCGATCTCGGCGCTGACCCGCAGGCCGGCTCCGGGCGGGGGTTCGGCCTGGATCACGGTCATCCGCTCCTCGGCCAATCCCTTGGCCAGGCCCACGCACATCGCCAGCAGCACGATGCAGAACGGCAGTCCGGCCACCAGCGAGGCGGTCTGCAGCGCGGTGAGCGCGTCCTCGCCGCTCGCAGCACCGGCCAGCAGCAGCGCCACGGCGATGACGCCCTCCAGCACAGCCCAGAACAGGCGCTGCTGCCATCTCGGGTTGGGATCACCGCCGTTGGTGAGGATGTCGACCACGAGCGAGCCGGAGTCCGAGGAGGTCGCGAAGAACAGCACCACGACGATGATGGCCACGACCGAGGCGATCGTGTGCATCACCGCGCCGACGGGCAGCTGGTTGAACAGCACGAACATGGCCGTCTCGCTGCTCGCCTCGGCCAGCGGGTTGGCGGGGTTGGCCAGCAGCAGCCGCAGCGCCGACTCGCCGAAGACCGTCAGCCACACGAACGAGGCACCGACCGGGGCGAGCAGCGCGCCGAGGATGAACTGGCGGACCGTGCGCCCGTAGGAGATGCGGGCGATGAACATGCCGACGAACGGCGACCAGGAGATCCACCACCCCCAGTAGAACAGCGTCCACTCCCCCTGCCAGGACCGGCCGCCCGCGTCGTTGGGGAAGGTCTGGAAGCTCATCCCCGCCAGGTTCTGCAGGTACGTCCCGATGTTCGCCGCGACCGAGTTCAACAGGTTCAGCGAGGGGCCCACGGTGAAGACGAACACCATCAGCAGGAACGCCAGCCACAGGTTGATCAGCGAGAGGTTGCGGATGCCCTTGTCGATGCCGAGCATCAGCGACACGACCGCGATCGCGGTGATCGCCAGCACGAGGATGACCTGCAGCGTCGCCGTGTTCTCCACGCCGAACAACGCGTTGAACCCGGCGCCGATTTGCTGCCCGCCGAGACCCAGCGAGGTGGCGATGCCGAACAGCGTGCCGAACACGGCCAGGATGTCGATGATGTGCCCGATCCAGCCGTAGATCCGTTCACCGATGAGCGGGTAGAACGCCGAGGCCGGCCGCAGCGGCAGGCCGCGGCGGAAGGCGAAGTAGCCCAGCGAGAGCCCGAGGATGATGTAGATCGCCCACGGGTGCAGCCCCCAGTGGTAGAAGGTGTACTGCATCGCGGTCGTCGCGGCCTCGTCGGTACCCCCCTGGCCCGTGGGCGGGCTGAGGAAGTGCGTGACCGGTTCGCTGACGGCGAAGTACACCAGGCCGATGCCCATGCCGGCGGTGAACAGCATCGCGAACCAGGCCTGGTTGCTGTACTCCGGTTTGGAGTCCGACGGTCCGATGCGGATCGTTCCCCAGCGGGTGAACAGCAGGATCACCACGAAGACGACGAACAAGCTGGCGGCGATGATGTAGAGCCAGCCGAAGGTCGACGTGATGAACGAGTTCACCGTAGTCGCGGTGTCATACAGCGTTCCTGGGCCGAGCACTCCCCACAGGACGAACGCGACCGCGACGATCCCCGAAATGAGGAACACCGGAGGATTCGTGTGGGATCGAACGTAGCTGTACACGGTGGTCACCTTCCGCCCATCACGGATGGTTGGCTCACGTCAGCCGGAGCCTCGGTGCTGTGCCGGATCCCGGTGCTGTGGTTTGTTCGTCGCGGACGCGGATCCGGCGGTGCTCTCCTCCTCGGCGATCTCGGCGATGCGCTCGTGCGGTGTTGCGAGAACTGCCGCTTCGCGGCGCGGCCCACCGCCCCGCAGGGTTGAAAACCGACACCGGGAGCATTTGGCGGTATACCTGGGGCGAGTATCAGTCACACCGACCGCGTCTGCAACAGGAACCGCCCCCGGTCGCAGCGCGGGTTCCCGCCGTCCGGAAGAGGTGGTGGCTCCGCGCCCTCCCCGCACCGCGCAGCCTGCCGCGACGCGAGAGGATCTTCCGCGAGGCGGGAGACCCGGATGGCCGTGGCGCGGGTACCGGCGGAACGGTCGCGGGCGCGGCGGCCGCGGCGTTGTGCGGAATGCGGTTGCTTCGACCGCATCCCGCGCAACCGGGTGCCGCGCGTGCGAGCGCTGGACCTCGCGCCCCGGTGGCCCGGACCCGCGCGAGCGCGCGGTCCCGCGCTGCTGCGATCCGCCGCGGCCGCGGGGAGCGCGTTGAACGGGTCGCGGGATACACCCGGAGCGACTCCGGTCCGGCGCCCCGCAGCTCGAACACCGGTCGCACGAGATCCCCGGCCAGGCTCGCCCCGGAGGAGCAGAGCTCCCCAGCGCCGCGGCAGCGGGCCCGGGAAGCCCCGGCGCCGCGACGACGGGGCGGCGGAGGACTGCGGGCGGAGAAGATCCCTCCACCAGGTGCCGTCTCGGCGGGCTCCGCTCGCGCCCGGGTGCGGCGCGTCGAGCCGCAGCGACGGCGGAGCGCGACCACCTCGGCCGCTCCGCCCGAGCAGCACGCGTGCCCCTGAGCCTCCCATTCGGACAGATGACGTCACCGGCGGCGATCACGACCTCCCGGAGGCGGGAGGACTGGCGATGGGGACGTTCAGCCCGACGCGGCTACCGCGGAATCCCCGCAGCGCAATCGCCACGGGTGCCCCGCAGGTACCGGCGACGCCTGCCGCCTCGCTCCCGGAACGTGCGCCGGGACCGCGGCGGCGGACCGCGAGGCGGGCGTCACCACCGGCGCGCCTCCCCCGACCGCCTCCGGTTCGCTAGAGTGCGGCGCATGCCTCGATTCAACGCGGTGTTCTTCGACATCGGCGAGACCATTGTGGACAAATCGCGCGATTATGCTGCCATGGCGGATTTCCTCGGAGTTCCGCAGCACACGTTCTCGGCCGTTTTCGGCGGACTGCTGGCGCGCGGAGCCGACTTCCGCGAGGTGGTGCCGCTGCTGCGCCCGGACCTGACCTGGTCCGCCGCGCGCGCGGCGGGAGCCGGGCGCGCCGATGTCGTCGAGGACGACCTGTACGCGGACGTTCGGCCCGCTCTCGGTGAACTGCGGGCTTCGGGGCTGTTCGTCGGCGTGTGCGGCAACCAGGACCCGGGGTTGGCCGAGAACCTGCGGGCACTGGAGCTGCCCGCCGACCTGGTGGCCACCTCGGCCGAGTGGGGAGCGGCCAAGCCCGCCCCGGAGTTCTTCGCGCGGATCGGACAGGAGTGCGACCTGCCGGCCGAGCGGATCGTCTACGTCGGCGACCAGTGGGACAACGACGTGCGCCCCGCCGTGGACGCCGGCATGGCGGCGGTGCGGCTGCGCCGGGGACCGTGGGGCGCCCTGAACGCCGAGGACCCGTCCGCCGCGGAGTGCCTGGCCGTGATCGACGGGCTCGACGAGCTCCCCGGGCTGCTCGCGGGCGAGGAGTAGCGGCGGAACCGCGCGCTCGGAGGCGCGCCGCCGGGCCGGCGGCGCGCCTGCCCGCTACCTCAGTACATCATCCGCGGGTCGTAGTAGTGCTTGAACTCGAGCAGGTTGTTGGAGGGGTCCTTGAGCACCACGGTCAGGTGCTCCTCCACGGAGCCCTCGAAGCGGCTGCTCGGCTTCACGAAGAACTCCAGGCCGCGCGTCTCCGCCAGGTTCACCAGCCGGTCGAAGTCCTCGCGGTTGCGGAAGGTGACGCCGAAGTGCCGCGGGTACAGCTGCGGCGGGTCGGTGTCGATGTTGTCCGAGAGGTGGCACACGACCTGGTCGCCGAAGAAGTCCAGCGTGATCCGGTCGTCGTAGCGGCGGGCGAGCTTGCAGCCCAGGCCGGTCACGTAGAACTCCTGCGCCGCGTCCAGGTCGTGGGTCGGGATCGCGAGGTGGAACGCGTCGTGCATGTCGCGCATGGTGTGCAGACTCTCCTTAGAAAACGTCGAACGTGTCGGCGCGCAGCCCCAGGCGCAGGGTTTCCACACCGATCACGTCGTCCGGACGGATGTTGCCGAGATTCGTCTGCGGCCCCAGCTGCCCCAGCAGATGCGTCTGCAGCTGCTTCGTGGGGGCCTCGAAGACGAGGGTGTTCAGGTCGACGTCCGCGTCGGCGATCTCGTCGATCAGTTCGCAGCGGAGGTCACCACCGGCGCTGCAGATGCCGCTCGATCCGCTCTCCCGCGCCTCGGTGATGACGTGGCTGGCCCCGGCGTCCAGGTCGCGGCGGATGCTGTCGATCCATTCCTGCGGGGAGAGCTCCTGCGAACGGGCCGGATCCTTGAAACCGACCTCGGAAAGAACGCGGAAATCCTCGGCGAAACGGCTGACGTACCGCGCTTTCTCCGCGTTGGTGAGATCCACGCTTCCGTTCGAGATCTCCACCGTGCTCGCACCGCTGTCGAAGCACAGCTTGTACCATTCGTCGAGGCGGTCCCGCTGCAGGAACTTCTCGAACAGCGTGCCGCCGAAGTAGAAGTCGACGCCGTTGTCCACCGCGGCCGCGGCCTTCTCCCCGATATCGGGGGTGACCAGGCACGTCCCCCAACCGAACTTGACGAGGTCGATCAAGTCGCCGAAGCTGGCCATGATGTCACGGAAGTGGCTCGTTGCCAACCCGCTGTCGATGACCATCGTCAAGCCGCGAGAACGCGGCTTGACGTCCCGCGCCGGCAACGGGATGGAATGTTGGTGCGGCGCAGAAACAGCTTGCAACATGGCCTCCTAGGTGCACTGGAGCGAGGCGTTCCGGAAAGCGGATAATTGTGGGCGCGCGCGCAGGTGTTCGCCGATCCGTGATTGCACGATACGAAACCTACCAGGCCGGGGGCCGCATTCCCAACGGGTGGGGTGCGAACAGAATTGACGCATTGCACCCCATCGGGTAAAACGAAGCCCAACGGGACAAAACGGACGCGCCGGATTCACGCGGGGACCGGCGGTGTTTCCCGATAATTCCCCGGCCAGAAACGCGCCGGCACCCCGCCGCGCCGCTTTCTCCGCCCAGCCGCACTCTGCGCATTCTTCCGCGCGCGCACCGTGCTCGCCCGATCCGCATTCCGCACCGGAATCGCGGCACGCCGCCGCGGCGCGTCCGCTCCCCCGCCCGCACGCCGCCGGAGCGCCGCTCCCCGCCGCGTCCGCCCGGCAGCACCGGAATCGCCGGCGCAGGGCACTTCGGTGCGGGGCCTCGCCGGTGCACGCCCCACCGGCACAGACCAGCCGGCGCCAGGGCTCGGCGGGGCTGGCCCCTCCAGCTCCGGCCCCGCCGGACGGCGAGTCCCACCTGCGCGCACGCGCGCGCACGAAACCGTTCGCCCAGAGCGGACACCCCGCCGGCTCCGCCGCCCCCGACCTCCGTCCCGGAGCCCGGGCCCCGCAACCCGTCGGCCCGCGCTACGACACGCCGGAGGAGAGCAGCGCACGCGCCCCATCCGGCAGCGTTCGCGCTGTGCACACCGCTCGCCCCGAGGAATTAGGCATCCCCCGGGGGTGACGTCGTAGGCTGGCGCCGTGACCGATCGCGACCCACCCTCCACAGACCAACAGCGCGCCGAGCTCCCCGAGCTCACCGATCCCATCGTCGTCTGCGCCTTCGAAGGCTGGAACGACGCGGGCGACGCGGCCAGCTCCGCGATCGAGCACCTGCAGCTCATCTGGGACGCGACATCGCTGAGCGAGATCGACCCGGATCCCTACTACGACTTCCAGGTCAGCCGCCCCACGGTGAAGCTCGTCGACGGCGTCACCAGGGAGATCACCTGGCCCACGACGCGGCTGACCGTGTGCCGCCCGCCGAGCGGCGAGCGCGACGTGGTGCTGGTGCACGGGATCGAACCGAACATGCGCTGGCGCGCCTTCAGCACGGAGCTCGTGGACCTCATGGAGCGAGTAGGCGCTCGAACCGTGGTCACCCTCGGCGCACTGCTGGCCGACGCCCCGCACACCCGGCCGGTTCCGGTGACGGGTGCGGCTTACGACGCCGAGTCCGCCAGCCGCTTCGGCCTGGAGCGGTCCCGGTACGAGGGGCCCACGGGCATCCTGGGCATCTTCCAGGACGCCTGCGTGCAGGTCGGCATCCCCGCCGTGTCCTTCTGGGCGGCCGTGCCGCACTACGTGTCGCAGCCGCCCTCGCCGAAGGCCACGCTGGCGCTGCTGCACCGCGTCGAGGAGGCGCTCGACGTGGAGGTGCCGCTCGGCAACCTGCCCGACCAGGCCGAGGAGTGGGAGCAGACCGTCAGCGAGATGGCCGAGGAGGACGAGGACGTCCGCAACTACGTCCGCGCCCTGGAGGAGCGCGGTGACGCCGAGGTGAAGCTCACCGAGACCAGCGGCGACGCGATCGCCGCCGAGTTCGAGCGGTACCTGCGGCGCCGCGGTCCCGGCGGCCCCGGCAAGGGCCCCACCGGTCCCGGACCGGGCTGAAGCCCGCCGGCGGACTCCCGCGAGGCCTCCCCGCGCACGACAGCGCCCGCGAGCTGGTCGCTCGCGGGCGCTGCTTCGCTTCCACCGGCGACGACGGGTTGCTACGCCGAAACCCGCACCGGGTCCGCGCGAGGTTCCAGGCGCGCGAGCATCACGAGCGCGCCGAGCCCCGCGGTCAGCACGCCGACGACGAACGCGGGCGAGGCCATGGCGAGGTCGAGCACGACGCCGGCCAAGGCCGACCCGGCGGCGTTGCCCACGCCGAACGAGGTGATCATCCAGGCGTGCGCCTCGGTGATCGTGCCCTCCGGCGCCATCGCCGCCACCAGCGCGAACGCCGAGGCCAGCACCATGGGCAACGCGCACCCGCTGAGCAGCACCAGCGGGACGATCACCGGCAGCGGCGGTGCGAGCACCAGCGGGAGGTAGCCCGCGGCGAGCAGCGCCAGCAGCAGCAGGACGCGCCGGTCCTCCCGCCGCGCCGCGGGAACGGCCGTGTAGACCAGCCCGCCGAGCAGGGCGCCGCCGGCGTTGAGCGCGATCAACCACGCCGCGGCGTCGCGTTGCCCGGCGGCTTCCGCGTAGCCGGTGATACCCACCGTGAACGAGCCGATCGTCGCCCCGACACCCACCAGCGCGACGAACAGCCGCACCATGCCCGCGTGCCGCAGCGGCCCGGCCCAATGCCGCTCGCGCTCCTCCGCCCGCCACCGCCGCGCGGGCCGCGCCGTGGCGAACCACACCGTGCCGGCCAAGCCGACCGCTCCGGCCATCACCAGCCCGCCCGACGGGCCCGCGACGGCGACGGAAGCCAGGACCACCAGCGGCCCGCAGACGAAGATGAGCTCCTGCGTCCCCGCGTCCAGCGAGAACGCCGCGCGGACCACACGCTGCCCGCTCAGCACGTGCTCCCACAGCACGCGCAGGCACGGCTCCAGCTGGGGCGTGGCGCCACCGGCGAGCACGGCGGCCCCCGCCCCCACCGCGGGACGGGCCGCGGGATCCGCGACGGCGAGGACGACGAAAGCCGCCGCGGAGGCCACCGCGCAGCCCAGCAGCATCGGCGGCTGGCGCGTCCGGTCGATCAACCTGCCCAGCACCGGCCCGCACACGGCGGCGCTGCCGGCGTACAGCGCGGTGAGCCCACCGGCCAGCCCGTAGCCCCCGCCGCTGTCGCGGACCGCCAGCAGGATCGCCAGCGGCGCCATCCCGGTGGGCAACCGCCCCAGCAGCGAAGCCGACAGCAGTCTGGGCACGTACCGGGCGCGCAGCACCTCGAACACCGCAGGCGGCCTCCGACGCGTCGTGCTCACTTCTCACCTCGGGGTTCGGGGTCACCGTCGTCGTCCCCGCGCCGCGGAGACGACGATCAGTTCACCAACCACCCCCGACACCGATCAAAGCCGCACGCCCAGCAGTGCGTCGACGGCCGTGCGCAGCAGCGCGGGAGCTGCGGTGTCCTCACTCCGGCCGGTCAGGGCCTCATCGGCCCACTCGTCGACCGCGGCCAGGGCCCCCCGGGTGTCCAGGTCGTCCGAGAGGCGCTCGCGCAGCCGGTCCAGCACGGGCTCGGCTGGTGGGCCGCTCTCGGCGGACACGGCCTGCCGCCAGCGCGCCAACCGGGCGGTCCCAGCGGTGAGCACATCGGCCGTCCACGACCGGTCCGCGCGGTAGTGCCCGTCGAGCAGGCTCGTCCGGATCGCCATCGGGTCCACCCGGTCCCCGCGCAGGCGGGAGACGAAGACCAGGTTGCCCTGCGACTTCGACATCTTCGACCCGTCGAGGCCCAGCATCCCCGCGTGGCTGTAGTGCTTGGCGAACGGGAACTCCCCGCAGATCGCCTCGGCGTGGGCCGCGCTGAACTCGTGGTGCGGGAAGATCAGGTCCGAGCCGCCGCCCTGCACGTCGAACCCGAGACCGAGCCGGTTCAGCGCGATCACCGAGCACTCCAGGTGCCAGCCGGGGCGGCCGGGGCCGAGCTCCGAGTCCCACGAGGGCTCGCCCTCGCGCGCGGCGCGCCACAGCAGGGCGTCCAGCGGGTGCTCCTTGCCGGGGCGCTCGGGATCGCCGCCGCGTTCGGCGAAGAACGTGCTCATGGTCTCGTGGTCGTAGCCGGACTCGTAGCCGAACCGGCCGGTGGCCTGGTGGCGGAAGTAGATGTCCGGGTGCTCGGGATCGTCCACCCGGTAGGCCGCGCCCGAAGCGAGCAGCTTGCCCACCGCCTCGGTGATCTCCTGCATGGCTTCCACCGCACCGACGAAGTCGGTCGGGGGCAGCACGCGCAGCGCCGCCATGTCCTCGCGGAACAGGGCGGTCTCGCGCATCCCGAGCACGACCCAGTCCTCGTTGTCGTGCGCGGCCCGCTCCAGCAGCGGGTCGTCGATGTCGGTGACGTTCTGCACATAATGCACGCGGTGACCGTTGTCCAGCCAGATCCGGTGCACGAGGTCGAACGCCAGGTAGGTGGCGGCGTGCCCGAGGTGGGTCGCGTCGTAGGGCGTGATGCCGCAGACGTACATCCGCGCCACGTGACCGGGATCCGTGCGGTGCACGGCTCCGGAGGACGTGTCGTACAACTGCAGCGGACGAGGCGTGCCCGGCACCTGGGGCACGGGAACCGACGACCAGGGTTGCATGCCTTCGACCCTAGCCGCCGCGCCGACGAACGCGCCGCTGCCGTCCGCATCGCACGCGGTGCGGCCCCTGCCACGCGGCGTGCGGTGGGATGTCCCCGAGGAACGCCCCACCCCGGCCGCGGTGGCGTCCGGTGCGCGACGGTGGCAGCGCTTTCGGCCGGGCCCCGACGAGCGGTAGAAAGACCGTCGGTCCCGTCCCGCGACAACGAGGTGAACTGCATGGACATCGAGGTCTCCCCCGGCGAGGTCGGTTTCGACGCGGCGCGGCTGCGCCGGTTCGACGAGCACTTCGCCGGATACGTCGACGACGGGCGCCTGCCCGGTTGGCTCGCGCTCGTCACGCGCGGCGGCAAGGTCGCGCACCTGTCCGCACGCGGCTGGCAGGACGTCGACGCGGGGACCCCGGTGCGCACCGACACGCTGTTCCGCATCTACTCGATGACCAAACCGGTCACCTCGGTGGCGGCGATGATGCTGCACGAACAGGGCGTGTTCGAGCTGACCGACCCGGTCAGCCGGTTCCTTCCCGCCTTCGCCGAACCGCGGGTGTACCTCGGCGGCACGCCCGACGCGCCGCGGACCCGGCCGGCCACCGAGCCGATCCGCATCTGGCACCTGCTCACCCACACCGCCGGGCTGACCTACGGCTTCCACCACCGCCACCCGGTGGACGCGATGTACCGCGCGGCCGGGTTCGACGACCGGATGGCCAAGGGGCTGGACCTGGCCGAGTGCTGCGACGTGTGGGCCGGCCTGCCGCTGCTGTTCGACCCGGGTTCCGGGTGGAACTACTCGCTGGCCACGGACGTGCTGGGACGAGTGGTCGAGGTCGCCTCCGGGCAGTCGTTGGACGCGTTCTTCCGGGAACGCATCTTCGAACCGCTGGGCATGCACGACACCGGGTTCAGCGCCGCCCCGGCCGACGGCGAGCGCCTGGCCACGCTCCACGTCGCCGACGAGGCCAAGCGCGCCGCCCCGCACCCGCGGGCGCAGCGCGCGCACGAGCTCGCGCTGGAGCAGCCCAAGATGCTCTCCGGCGGCGGTGGTCTGATCTCCTCGGCGCACGACTACCACCGGTTCACGCAGATGCTGCTGCGCGGCGGCGAGCTGGACGGGGTGCGGCTGCTCGGCAGCCGGACCGTGCGGTACATGACGCGCAACCACCTCCCCGGCGGGGCCACTCTCGACT
The DNA here is from genome assembly GCF_054782015.1 of Salinifilum aidingensis. Classification (NCBI taxonomy): domain Bacteria; kingdom Bacillati; phylum Actinomycetota; class Actinomycetes; order Pseudonocardiales; family Pseudonocardiaceae; genus Salinifilum; species Salinifilum aidingensis. The sequence continues at coordinate 128,014 of NZ_BAAGTH010000011.1, forward strand.
CGATGACGCTGGGGGACCTCCCCAGCGCGAGCGACGGGGGCACCGGGTTCGGCCTCGGGTTCTCGGTGGTCGAGGACCCGGTGGCGGGCAAGGTGCCCCGCTCGGCCGGTGAGTACGCCTGGGGCGGCGCGGCCAGCACGGTCTTCTGGGTCGACCCGGCGGAGGAGATCACCGTGGTGTTCCTGACCCAGCTGCTGCCGTCCGGCACGCACCCGCTGCAGTCGCAGCTGCGCCAGCTCGTCCACCAGGCGCTCGTGGACTGAGGGAGGCGGCCGCCGAGCGGGGCGGCTACCGGTCACCGCCCCGCGGGCGGTTCCCGCGGGGCCGCCAGCGGCCGAACCCGCCCTCGGTGTTGATCACCTGCCCGGTGATCCAGCGTGCCTCGTCGGTGATGAGCCAGGCGATGAGCCGCGCCGGGTCGTCCGGCTCGCCGCAACGGCCGAACGGGAACATCGGTGCGACCTCCTGCCACGTGGTCGCGTCGAGGTAGCCGGTATCAACCGGCCCGGGATTGACCGCGTTGACCGTGATGCCCGCGTCGGCCAGCTGGTCCGCCAGCGTCAGGGTGATCTCCGCCAACGCGCCCTTCGACGCGGCGTAGGCCACCTCACCGGGCATCGGCCCCTGCTGCTGGCCGGAGGTCAGCAGCACCACCCGTCCGCCGGGGCTCCCGTCGTGCTGGGCGGCGAACTCCTGGGCGAGCAGGATCGACGAGCGGGCGTTCACGGCCCAGTGCCCGTCGAGCACGGCCGCGTCGAGCTCGCCCAGGGCTCCGTCCGATCCGCTGCGCGCGTGGTTGCAGACGAGGACGTCGGCATGGCCGTGCGCGCGCAAGGCGGCCTCGAACACCTGCCGCGGCGCGTCCGGCTCGGCCAGGTCGGCGGCCGTCGCCGCGAGGTGGGCCTCGTCGCGCAGGCACGCGCGCACCCCGGCGTGCACGTCCTCGAGGTCGTCGGCACCCCACGGCTGGGCGGAGTCGTGCGGCTGGTGGTGCTGCAGCAGCAGCGACGCGCCCAGAGCGGCGAGCCGCCGGGCGATCGCATAGCCGATTCCCGCGCGGCGGCTCACCCCGGTGACCACGGCGACCCGGCCGCGCAGCGGCAGCGGATCGCGCTCGAGCTCGGGGATCACGCCCGCCAGTCTCACCCGCCCGTCCACTGGTTTTCCGCCGAGCGGGCGTTCACGGGCCCCGCTTCAGGTGGGGGACCACGCGCGTCTCCCCGACCGCCAGGTCCCACCTCCGCTGCTCGTCGAGGCCGAGCCGCGTCCAGTAGGCGCGGAACCGCTGCAGCGGCTCGGCCGCGGGTTCGCGGCTGAGCGGGAACGTGCCCCAGTGCATGCTCGCTCCGTAGCTCGCACCCAGGTCGCGGACCGCGTGCACCGCCTCCTCCGGGGTCATGTGCATCTGCTGCAGCTGCTGCCGCGGTTCGTAGCCGCCGATGGGAACCATGACCGCGTCGATGCCGGAGTACCACTGGCCGATCTCGGCGAAGTGGCGCCCGTACCCGGTGTCGCCGGTGTGCAGCACGCGGCTGCGGCTGCTGGTGATGACCCAGCCGCCCCAGAGGCTGGCGCCGGTGTCCCACGGCAGGCGGCGGCTCCAGTGCCGGGCGGGGACGAAGGTGAACCGCAGGCCGGAGATCCGCACGGACTCCCACCAGTCCAGCTCGACGGCGTAGGTGAACCCGCGGCGTTCGAACCACCGCGCGAGACCGGCGGGCACGAGCATCGGCGTGTTGCGCGGGAACCGCTGGACGGTCGGCTCGTCGAGGTGGTCGTAGTGGTTGTGCGAGATGAGCACCGCCGCGATCGGCGGCAGGTCGTCGAACTCCACTCCCGGCGGGGTCAGCCGCTGCGGCACGCCGGGGACCCTCGCCGACCACACAGGATCGGCCAGCACGGCCACGCCCTGCATCCGGATGAGGTAGGTGGCGTGGCCGACCCAGGTCAGGGCGGTGTCGCGCTCGCCGACGGGGGCGGGTTCCGCACGCCGCACGGGGAGCTCGTCGACGGCCGCCCGCCGGGCGCGCTCCTCGGCGGTCCAGGCGAAGCGCAGCACGTCGAACCACCCCGGAGGCGCCTCCGCGAGGCGGTCCGCGTAGGCGCCGCGCTGCAGGCGCAGCGGTCGCGCCGGGAAGCGTCGCTGCCGGGAGTGCACACCGGCCAGCCTGCCCGTTCCGCCCGGACGTGGCGAGCTCGGCGTCCGCGGGTCCTACGACCGGAGGAGCGCTGACCCGCCGGCCCTGCGGAGCGGACGGTTCCGGCGCGTGCGCGGCGGGTCAGAACGGCGGCCAGGGGATCGCGGGCCAGGCCTCCGGCGGTTCCGGGAAGGTGCCGCTCTCCAGCAGCCGGTCCACGCGCGCGGCGGCGGCCCGGACTTCCGCGGCGTCGATGTGCTCCACCAGCTGCGCGGCCAGGGACCCCTCGAGCAGGCTGCGCAGCTCGCGGAGCTGCTCGACGGCCCACGCGGGCAGGGGTTCACCGGTCCAGCCCCACAGGACGGTGCGGAGCTTGTCCTCGGTGTGCAGGCTCACCCCGTGGTCCACGCCGAGCACGCGGCCGCCGGCGGTGTGCAGGATGTGCCCGGCCTTGCGGTCGGAGTTGTTGATGACCGCGTCGAACACGGCCATGCGCTGCAGACGCTCGTCGTCGGCGTGGGCCAGCACGACGGGTTCGCCCTCCTCGTCCTCGGCGTGGAGCACGACCCGCCAGCTCTCGGGGGTCTCCTCGGGGCGGACCACGTCGACGAGGCCGGCGCCGCTGTGGTCGTCGACCCACAGCTGCACCATGCCCGGCCCGAACGGGCCGTCCCGCAGCAGCGTGGGCGGGGTCAGGTGCCAGCCGAGCGCGTCGGAGACGAGCGCCGCGGCCACTTCCCGGCCGGCCAGCGTGCCGTTCGGGAAGTCCCACAGGGGGCGTTCCCCGCGCACCGGTTTGTAGACGCACTCGGCGCGGACGCCGTCGGACTCGACGCCGCACAGCAGCGTGGCGTTGGAGGCCGCGACGAGGCGGCCGCGCACGTCGAGCTGCCCCCGGATGAGCAGTTCGCGGGCGTGCTCGTCGGTGTGCAGCACGCCGATCACACCTCGTCGGTGCGCCGGTAACCGTTCTGCCGCGGGCAGATGTGCCCCTCCGCGTCCAGCGGTTCGTTGCAGAGCGGGCAGGGCTTGCGCCCGGCGTTGATGATCCGCTCGGCGCGCTCGGCGAACGCCCGGGCGTACATCGGGCTGAGGAACACGCGCAGCGCGTCGGGCCCTTCCTCGGTGTCGTCGAGGACGATGGACTCGTCGATCTCCTCCTCGGTCATCGCGAGGACCTCCACGACGACGGCCTCCGTCTCGGCGTCCCAGCCCAGGCCCATCGTGCCGACGCGGAACTCCTCCTCCACCGGGACCTCCAGCGGATCGGTGTCGATCAGCTCCTCGGGGGTCTCCGCGGGGAATTCGAGCTCGAACCGGCGCTGCACCTCGTCGAGCAGCGCACCGATGCGCTCCGCGAGCACGGAGACCTGCTGCTTCTCCAGCTGGACGCTGACGGTGCGCAGGCTCTCGGTCGCCTGGAGGTAGAAGGTGCGCTCCCCGGGTTCCCCGACGGTTCCGGAGACGAAGCGGTCGGGTTGGCGGAAGACGTGGATGACACGAGCCATGGCACCGCCGACACTAAGCCACGGCTGACCCGGCGTGTGCGCCCGGTCCGGGTTTCGCACCCCGGTGTGCGAAACCGTGCCCGGGGGTGTTGCCGATCGCCACCGGTGCGCAGCACCGATGGCAGGATGCGGGGTGGTTTCGCCGTGCGCGAACACCCCCGCGACCCGCGTGGTCCGCCCCACCGCAGCCCTCCCCCCGCAGCACCCGAGGAGCCGCCCCGTGCCGACCGCCGACCGCGAACGCCCGCCGCGGCTCCGCGAGGGCGACACCGTCGCCGTCGTGGCCCCGGCCGGTCCCGTGCCCGGGGAGGTGCTCGACACCGGCCTGCGGCAGGTGCGCGAGTGGGGCCTGCGCGTGCGCCTCGGCGAGCACGTGCGCGCCCGGCACCTCCGAGTGGAGTACCTGGCCGGCACGGACGCCCAGCGGGCCGCTGACCTGGAGGCGGCCTGGTGCGACCCGGAGGTGCGCGCGGTGCTGTGCGCGCGCGGCGGGTACGGCAGCATGCGGGTGCTCGACCGGCTCGACTGGCGGGCCATGGCCGCGGCCGGGCCGAAGGTCCTGGTCGGGTCCAGCGACGTCACCGCGCTGCACGACGCGTTCGCCGCGCACCTGGGAGTGGTGACCCTGTTCGGACCGATGCTCGCCACGCCGGCCTTCACCGAGGACCCGACCGCCCGCGAGCACCTCCGCCGCAGCCTGTTCGAGCCGGGGGCGGCGCTCGAGCTCGCCGGTGCGGCGGCGGAGTGCCTGGTGCCCGGGACGGCGCGCGGGCCCACCTGCGGCGGGAACCTGAGCGTCACGGCCGGGACGCTCGGCTCCCCCGACGCGCCGGTCCCACCACCCGGGGGGATCGCGCTGCTCGAGGACGTCACCGAGGACCCGTACCAGCTGGACCGGTTCCTCACCCAGCTGCGCCGGGCCGGCTGGTTCGACCGCGCCGGCGGCGTCGCGCTGGGCTCGTGGACCCGGTGCGGCCCACCCGAACAGGTGCGGGCGACGATGTCCGACGTCCTCGGCGAGCTCGGCGTCCCGGTGCTGGGGGAGGTGGGGTTCGGCCACTGCACCGGGCAGTCCACGGTGCCGCTCGGGGCGGTGGCCGAGCTCGACGCCGCGCGGCGCACGCTGCGGATGACGGGTCCTGCGCTGCGCTAGGCGGAACGCCTCGGGAGGTTCCTCCCATCTACCCCCAGCCACCCGCCCTCAACCGTGCGCAAAACGAGCTGACGAAGCCTTCTAGTAGAAACGGGGCATGCGCGTGCGCTCGGTGTCCCGGCAGGACCTGCTGACCGAACTGGCCGACCGGATCGACGCGGCGGGCGGCACGCGGCTGCGGGTGGCCGTCGACGGGGCTTGCGGCCTCGGCACCGGCGAGCTGGCCGACGAGCTGGTCGCGCCGCTGCGCACGCGGGGGCGAGAGGCCGTGCGCGTGCGGATGCGCGACTACCTGCGCCCCGCCTCGCTGCGGCTGGAGTTCGGCCAGCAGGACCCGGAGTCGTACTACAGCGGCTGGTTCGACCTCGCCGGGCTCCGGCGGGAGGCGCTCGACCCGGCGACCGAGCGGGGACGCGGCACCGTGCTGCCGGCGCTGTGGGACGCCGAGCGCGACCGCTCGCCCCGCGCGGCGCGGGTGCCGCTGCCGCCGCGCGGGGTGGTCCTGGTGGACGGGCCGCTGCTGCTCGGCGCGGGGCTGCCGTTCGAGTTCGCGGTGCACCTGGGCGTGCCGGAGGCGGCCCTGCCCAAGCGGGTGCCGGACGAGGAGCAGTGGACCCTGCCCGCGCTGCACCGCTACGGGCAGGAGGTGGCGCCGGAGAGCCGTGCCGACGTGGCGGTGCGGATGGACCGGAGCGAGCGGCCCGCGATCATCGACGCGCTCTGAGCCGTGCCCGGTGAGGCCGGAACCGCCTCAGAAATCACCCCACCGGGCGACCTGCCACGTGACCGCCTCCGGCTGCTGCCCGCTGCGGACGAACTCGTCGAGGGCGGCGCGCAGCTCCCGGAACGGCAGCACCGCGTCGCGGGGGAACTGCAGGGCGCTGCCCGCGTCGAAGCGCAACCGCGGCGCCTCCGCCACGGGCTCCGGGTTCTGCGGCTGCCAGGACGCCAGTTCGCCGTCCTCGATCTCCTCGGTGTAGTTGAGCGCACCGACCTCGGCGTCGGTGTCCACGACCACGCGGATCTGCACGGCCGGCGCCGGACCGTCCTCGTCCACGTAGGGCCGGTCCCACACGTACAGGTGCCGCGCCCGCGGGCCGGGGGTGCGCAGCACCTGGTCGACCAGGGAGGTCTTGTCCGCCGAGGTGTGCGCGTAGTACCGCTCGCCGTCGACGACCGCGGTCGTGACAGTCACCCCCAGTTCGGTGTTGCGGGCACCGGTGGCCTCGGCGCGCAGCCCGAGCAGCGAGTCCCGCGCCTCGTGCATCGCGCGCAGCGCGGCGCCCTGGTGGAAGACGAGGTGCCCCCAGTACGGGTGCCCCATGACCCTGTTCAGGTCGTCGTACACGGCTTGCGTCGTCTCGATCAGCTTGTCCACCGCGTCCAGCGGAACGTCGGCGAGTCGCGTGAACACGGCGGTCGGGGAGTCCGCCGAGGAGCCCGACTCGCCTCCGGGGTTGTCGTTGGCGAACTCGTTGTCTGCTGACGGATTCGACATGTTCTCCGCAATCACTTCCGGTCGAGGCGGCCCTTGCCCCAGCGCATCCACGTATCGCTGGTCACCCGCGGTGACGAGGCTGCGTCCGCGACGCCAGCCGAGCGCAGGTTACCGCGCGTCACATGATCGCCCCGAACCGCCACCGCTCAACTGGCCCGCCCGTCGACCAGCCCCATGATCGAGGTGGCGCTCGGCGGCAGGTTGCGCGATGCGGTCAGCAGCGCCCGCGCGAGCAGGTCCGCGTCGTCGAGCCCGCTGCGCTCCAGCGTCGCGCGCGGCAGGCTCAGCGCGGACAGGGCCGCCCCCAGCATGCCCGCGTCCAGCAGCCCCGCTGCCGGGCGGCTGAACTGCTGGTCCACCTCGGCGTGCAGGGCCACCGCGGTGTCGGCGTTGGCCTCGGCCACCTCGCCGAGCGCGGCGCTGATGTCCGCGTCCCGCACGGCCTCGAGGTGCAGCTCGAACAGGGCGAGGAACTGGCTGCGCGCGCTGGTGGTCATGCGCCGCAGCATCGAGGCGTACAGGGCGGTGATGTCGTCGGGCGTGAGCCCGGCCGGCGCGGTCTCCCGCAACTGCCGCATCGCCGCGGCGTGGTCCTCGGCGACGTGGTGCGCCACGGCGCGCAGCAGCGCGCTGCGCGTGACGTAGTAGTTCTTGGCGGTCCCCTCGGGGAACCCCGCCTGCCGGTCGACCGCCCGGTGCGTCAGCCCTCGGCCCCCGTCGCGGGCGAGCACCGCGATCGCGGCTTCGGCGAGCGCTGCTCTGCGGTTCCCTCGGTGCGACATGACTACCCCCGGCCGGTGCTGATCGGCTTCTCCCCGCGCCAGGATATCCCGGCTGCCGCGCCGCTCGGCGCACTGGGATCTCGATCACCCGGAGGGCGCAACTCCCGGACGCCCGCGCGCCGCGTCCGCGCGGGCGTCCCCGCCCGCGGCGCCGGGGCGCGCCACGAGCCCGCGGCACCGGGAGCAGGAGCGCGGCACCGCGGGCCGCGGCCGCGCCCGGTGCGGACTCCCACCGGCCGAGCGCACCTCCCGCCGAGTGCACTGTGGAGCGATCCGGGAACGCGCCGTGCACAGCGGAACTCCGCGCGCAGCGCAGGAAACCGCGCCCACGTCCCCGGAAACGGCCGGCCGGAGCACCGCGGGCAGCACCGTTGAGCGCGGACGCAACTTTGCACCGCAACAACCCGCACATGCACAAGGTTCAGCGCTGTTCGCGCACCGGATGTCTCTTTATTGTTGCGCGGCATCGCGTTGTGCTGTCGCGCACAAGCGCATGCCGCATCGCGGTCAACGACGACCCCCGGGAGAACCACCTCATGCTGCACGCCGATCGCGCGGACGTCACCGCGCGCAGACCGAGCACCGGACCGGCACCGCTGCGCACCCGCGTGATGCGCAGGAAACCGGTCACGAAGCCCGACGAGGAGACCGACGGCGAACACCGGCTGCACCGGTCGCTCGGGCTGGGCCAGCTGACGATGATCAGCATCGGAGCGACGCTGGGAACGGGCATCTTCGTGGTGCTCGGTGAAGCGACGCCCGAAGCGGGTCCCGCCGTCGTGCTCGCCTTCGCGCTGGCGGGGTTCACCGCCCTGCTGTCGGCGCTGTCCTATGCGGAACTGGCCGGCATGATCCCCGCCTCGGGGTCGGCCTACTCCTACACGTACGCCACGCTGGGCGAGCTCATCGCCTGGATCTGCGGCTGGTGCCTGGTCCTGGAGTACGGCGTCTCGGTCGCGGCCGTCGCGGTGGGGTGGGGGCAGTACCTCAACGAGCTGCTGCACATCGTCACCGGCACCGTCATCCCCGATGCGTTCAGCCAGCCCCCGGGCGAAGGCGGGATCTTCAACATCCCGGCCGTGGCCGTGGTGCTGCTGGCCATGTTCCTGCTGCTCGGCGGCGCGCGGGAGAGCGCGCGGGTGAACGCCGTCATGGTCGTGGTCAAAGTGGCCACGCTGCTGGTGTTCTGCGCCGTGGCGTTCCTCGCCGTGCGCGCGCAGAACTACACGCCCTTCGCGCCGCTGGGCCTGTCCGGCGTGAGCGCGGCGGGGGCGACGCTGTTCTTCTCCTACATCGGCTTCGACGCCGCGTCCACCGCGGGCGAGGAAGCCCGCAACGCCGAGCGCGACCTGCCCCGCGCGATCATCCTCTCGCTGGTGATCGTCACGGCGCTGTACTGCCTCGTCGGACTCGCCGCGGTCGGCGCCATGCCGTGGACCGACTTCGCCGGCGGCGAGGCGGTGCTCAGCCGGGTCCTCACGAGCACGACCGGAGCCGGGGCGCTGTGGTCGGCGGTGCTGGCGCTCGGTGCGCTGGTGGCGATCGCCAGCGTGGTCCTGGCGGTGCTGTACGGCCAGACCCGGATCCTGTTCACCATGTCGCGCGATGGCCTCATCCCGCGCCGCTTCTCGCGGGTGAACCCGCGGACGGGCACACCGCGGTGGAACGTGCTCGTGGTGTCCTCGTTCATCGCGCTGCTGGCCGCCGTGGTCCCGCTCGGCTCGCTCGCCGAGGCCACCAGCATCGGCACCCTGTTCGCGTTCGGCCTCGTCAACATCGCGGTCATCGTCCTGCGGCGCACGCGTCCGGAGCTGCCCCGCCGCTTCCGGGTCCCGCTGTACCCGGCCACTCCCCTGCTCGGCGCGGTGGTCTGCGCGTACATGATCTTCTACCTGGACACCTCGACGTGGCTGGTCTTCGGCGCCTGGATGGCCTGCGGTCTGGCGATCTACTTCGCCTACGGCACGTGGCGCTCGCGGCTGAACGAGCCGCGCAACGATGTTGAGCACCACCCGCCGCGGTGAGTCCCCCGGTGCCGCCGGGACGGCGCTGCGCCGTCCCGGCGGCACCGGGGGCGGCACGCAGCGAGCGAACGAGGGATGGCGAATTTCCGCAACACAAATGCGCGGAAGAGGAATGCACGCGCGTTGTCTTGCGCAACCGGCGGCCCGTAGTTTCGTAACCATGCACATCGCCCTCGACCAGGACGCCACGGTGTGCGCCTCCCCCGCGGCCAACCTCGCCAGGTTGGACCAGCGCGCGCGGCAGGCCGCCGCGGCGGGAGCGCACCTGCTGGTGGCCCCGGAGCTCTCGCTGACGGGCTACGACATCGGCTCCGAGACCCACCGCCTCGCCGAAGGCCGCACCGGACCCGCGGGCGCGGAAGTCGCGCGCATCGCTGCCGAGCACGGCACCGCCATCGCGTACGGCTACCCCGAGCGGGACGGGGAGCAGGTGTACAACGCGGTCCGGGTCGTCGACGAGGACGGCCGCGAGGAGGCCCACTACCGCAAGACCCACCTCTTCGGACAGTTCGAGCGCACCTGGTTCACCCCGGGTGGCACTCCGCTGGTGCAGGCCTCCCTGCGCGGAGTCCGAATCGGACTGCTGATCTGCTACGACGTGGAGTTCCCCGAGATGGTGCGCGCCCACGCGCTCGCCGGCACCGAACTGCTCGTCGTCCCCACCGCGCTCGCCCGCCCGCACGAGTTCGTCGCCGAAACCGTCGTCCCCGCACGCGCTTTCGAGAGCCAACTCTACCTGGCATACGTGAACCGGTGCGGCGAGGAGAACGGGACCGCCTACTGCGGACGCAGCGTGCTGGCCTCCCCCGACGGCGCCGAGGTGGTGCGCGCCGGCGCCGAACCGCACCTGCTCACCGCCGAGGTCGACACCGCCGCTCTGGCGAGAGCGCGCGCGAACAACACGCACCTCGCCGACCGGCAGCCGCACCACTACGTCGGCGTGGCGCCGGCGCCCCGCCCGTGACCCGCTGAGACGAGGAGATCCCAGGGTGTACTCCGCCACCGCTGCGCCCGGCGCGCAGGAACCGATCACGATGCTGTGCCCCGACTTCCCCTTCCCGTACGACGACTACCTGGCGCACCCGGCCGGTCTCGGCTCCGTGCCCGCCGAGCACCACGGCACCGAGATCGCCGTGATCGGCGGCGGTCTGTCCGGCGTCATCACCGCCCACGAGCTCATGAAAACCGGGCTGAAGCCGGTCGTGTACGAGGCCGACGAGATCGGCGGGCGCATGCGCAGCGTTCCGTTCCCCGGTTGCCCGGACGACGTGGTCGCCGAGATGGGCGCGATGCGCTTCCCGGCGTCGGCCACGGCGCTGTTCCACTACATCGACGAGGTCGGGCTGGAGACCGCGCCGTTCCCGAACCCCCTGGCCCCGGGCGCCCGCAGCACGGTGATCGACCTCAAGGGACGATCGCACTACGCCCGCACCCTCGAGGACCTGCCGGCGGTGTTCTCCGAGGTCTCCCGCGCGTGGGACCGCACCCTGCGCGACCGCGCGCAGCTCACCGAGATGCAGGACGCGATCCGCCGGCGGGACACCGCGCGGATCAAGGAGCTGTGGAACCGCCTCGTGGTCGAGCTGGACGACCAGTCCTTCTACGGCTTCCTCAGCGCTTCCCCCGAGTTCGCGTCGTTCGCGCACCGGGAGATCTTCGGCCAGGTCGGCTTCGGCACCGGCGGCTGGGACACCGACTTCCCGAACTCGATGCTGGAGATCCTCCGCGTGGTCTACACCGGCGCGGACGAGGACCACGTGAGCATCCTCGGCGGGTGCCAGCAGCTGCCGCAGCGGCTGTGGCAGCACGAGCCGGACAAGCCGGTGCACTGGCAGCGCGGGACGAGCCTGCGCTCGCTGCACGGCGGTGTTCCGCGCCCCGCGGTCACGGAACTGCGCCGGCAGGGCTCCGGCCCCATCGCCGTCACCGACGCCTCGGGGGAGACGGCGCACTTCCCGGCCGCCGTGTTCACCGGGCAGAGCTGGATGCTGCTGAACAAGATCGCCTGCGACGAATCCCTGCTGCCCATGGAGCAGTGGACGGCGATCGAGCGGACCCACTACATGGAGTCGTCGAAGACGTTCGTCCCGGTCGACCGTCCCTTCTGGAAGGACGCGGATCCGCGCACCGGACGGGACGTGCTGAGCACCACGCTCACCGACCGCATGACGCGCAGCACCTACCCCCTGGACTTCGGCGACGACCGGCCCGCGGCGCTGTGCCTGTCGTACACCTGGTGCGACGACTCGCTGAAGTGGCTGCCGCTGCCCGCGGAGGAGCGGATGTCGATCATGCTCGGTTCCCTGGGCGAGATCTACCCGGACGTCGACGTCCGCGAGCACATCATCGGCGATCCGGTCACCGTCTCGTGGGAGGACGAGCCCTACTTCACGGGCGCGTTCAAGGCGAACCTCCCCGGGCACTACCGGTACCAGCGGCGCCTGTTCACGCACTTCGCGCAGGACGAGCTCGCCGAGCACCACCGCGGCTTCTTCCTCGCCGGCGACGACGTGTCCTGGACGGCGGGCTGGGCCGAGGGGGCCGTGCACACCGCGCTGAACGCGGTGTGGGGCGTGCTGCGCCACTTCGGCGGCGGCACGGACAGCACCAACCCCGGCCCCGGCGACGAGTTCGCGCGCCTCGCCCCGGTGGCGCTGCCGGACGGGAGGACCTCCGGGATGTGAGGAGTCCGCGGGCCCCGCGCAACGGCGCCGCGGCGCAGTCCTGCTACTCCCAGCCGCGGCGCTCGGCCAGGTCCCCGATGCAGCGCAGCTGGGCGGCCCGTTCGGCCGCGAGCTGCTGCTCGGGGTCGACGGCCTCGTCCGCGTCCTGCGACAGCAGCGCGAGCGTCTCGCGCAGCGCCGTGTCCGGGAGCCGGCAGGCCGCGGCCACCAGCCGGTCGACTTCGCCGTCGAACTGCTCGGGCGGCACGACCGCGTTCGCGAGGCCGATGCGCTCGGCCTCGCGCGCGGGCACCTCGCGCCCGGTGACGCACAGCTCGACGGCCCGCGCGTACCCCACGGTCTGCACCAGCGGACGGGTCCCGCCGAGATCCGGCACGAGCCCCTGCTCCGTCTCGTCCACGCGCATCCACGCCTCCTCCGAGAGGATGCGCAGGTCGCACGCCAGCGCCAGCTGCAGTCCCGCTCCCACGGCAGGACCGCCCACCGCGGCGATGGTCAACCGCTCCGGGTCGTGCAACCACGTGAAACCCTGCTGGGCCGTTTCGATCTCCCCGTCGGCCAGCTCCGTGGGGCGACGCACGAGATCCGCGAGCCCCGCCATGCCCTCGACCGCGTCATCGTCGAGCAGCCGCTGGTCGAGGCCCGCGGAGAACACTCCGCCGGTGCCGCGCACCACCACGACGCGGACCTCCGGATCCAGGTGCGCACCGACCTCCCGCAGCGCCCGCCAGGTCAGCGGGGTCTGCGCGTTGCGCGTTTCCGGCCGGTTCAGGGTGATCGTGGCGTGCCGCTGCTGCACGGCCAGGTCCACCCCGGCCTGCACCAGCAGGTCGGTGTCCATCTCCGCCTTCGGCACCGGCCGCCTCCGTCACAGCGCCGGGTCACGTGCGCAGCGCGCCCGGCCACGAGCTGAACGCGGCCACGCCCGAGGACACCGGGCGTGGCCGCCGCTTACTTCTTCTTGGACCGCGTCGCGCCGCCCCGGCCGCGAAGCTGCACGCCGGATTCCGTCAGCACCCGGTGCACGAACCCGTACGACCGTCCGGTGGATTCGGCGAGAGCGCGGATGCTCGCTCCCTTCTCGTACTTCTTTCTCAGGTCAGCGGCAAGTTTGTCGCGTGCGCTGCCTGTGATGCGCGCGCCTTTCTTCAGCTCAGTCACAGTGTCCCCGCCTTCCCTCCGAGCAGGTCGGGCCTCGCGACCCCTGTCAGCGCAATGATCGAACAGGAAAAGCGCGAACGCCAGGTGATCATGAAAAAAAGATCGTCCAATGGTTGAAATCGGAGGCTTCCGATCACCGGAATGAACTAGGCCATCTGGCGCATCAGGCACCGTGCGTGTTCAAATGACGACGCTCACCACACTCGTCCCCGTGATCAGCTCACCTACACGGGTGTTATTTGTGCGATCGCACGCCAAGATCCTTGACACGCCGGTTCGGACACGTATTCGGGCGGTGTCAGCATGATCACCACCGCCGGCACGTGGCGTTCCCCACGCCCGGGCGGAACCGCCGTTCCGGGGCGCCGCACGGCGCCCCGCACGACCCGCGGCGCACGTCGATCCGGCGGTCCTCAGTGCAGTTGGACCAGGTCCAGGTACTCCTCCGACCAGTGGTCCTCGGTCCCGTCCGGCAGCAGGATCACGCGTTCCGGCTGCAGCGCCTCGACCGCACCGGGGTCGTGCGTGACGAGCACGACCGCGCCCGTGTACGCGCGCAGGGAGGCCAGCACCTGCTCGCGGCTGGCCGGGTCGAGGTTGTTGGTGGGCTCGTCCAGCAGCAGCACGTTCGCGGCGCTGGAGACCAGCCCGGCCAAGGACAGCCGGGTCTTCTCGCCGCCGGAGAGCGAACCGGCGGGCTGCTGCAGCTGCTCCCCGCGGAACAGGAACGCACCGAGCAGGGTGCGCAGCTCCTGCTCCGGGGTGTCCGGGGCGGCCGAGCGGATGTTGTCCCACACCGAGGCGTCGTGGTCCAACGTCTCGTGCTCCTGCGCGAAGTACCCGGTGCGCAGGCCGTATCCGGGTTCGACCTCGCCGGAGTCGGGGTTTTCCTTGCCGGCCAGCAGCCGCAGCAGCGTGGTCTTGCCCGCACCGTTGAGGCCGAGCACGACGACCCGGCTGCCGCGGTCCACGGCCAGGTCGACGCCGCTGAAGATCTCCAGCGAGCCGAAGGCCTTCGACAGGCCCGACGCGCGCAACGGAGTGCTTCCGCACTTGGCCGGTTCGGGGAACCGGATGTTGGCGATCTTCTCGCTGGGACCTTCGGTCTCGGTGTTCTCGAGCAGCTGCTCGGCGCGCCGGGCCATGTTCTTGGCGGCGACGGCCTTGGTGGCCTTCGCCCCCAGCTTGTCGGCCTGCGCCTTGAGCGTCGAGGCCTTCTTCTCGGCGTTCGCGCGCTCGCGGCGGCGCCGCTGCTCGTCGGCGGCGCGGGCGTCCTGGTAGCGCTGCCAGCTCATGTTGTAGACGTCGGCCTCGCCGCGCATCGCGTCGAGGTACCACACCTTGTTGACGACGTCGTCGAGCAGCTCCACGTCGTGGCTGATGACCACGAGCCCGCCCTCGTGGTTCTTGAGGAACTCGCGCAGCCAGCTCAGCGAGTCCGCGTCGAGGTGGTTGGTGGGCTCGTCGAGCAGCAGGGTGGTGGCCGAGCGTCCGCCCGGTCCGGCTTCGGCGGCGGCGAAGAGGATCCGCGCGAGTTCGACGCGCCGGCGCTGCCCACCGGAGAGCGTACCCAGCGGCTGCTCGAGGACGCGCTGCTCCAGGCCGAGGTTGCCGCAGATGCGGCCCGCTTCGGCTTCCGCCGCGTAGCCGCCGCGGGCGGCGAAGCGCTCCTCGAGCCGGCCGTACTTCGCGACGGCCCTGTCCCGCTCGCGCTCGTCGGCGAGCTCGGCCATGGCCGACTGGGCCTTCTCCATGTCCCGCAGCAGTTGGTCCAAGCCGCGGGCGGAGAGCACCCGATCCTTGGCCGTGACGCGCAGATCGCCCTCGCGCGGGTCCTGCGGCAGGTAGCCGATCTCACCGCTGCGCTGCATCGTGCCGCCGTAGGGCTCCTCATCGCCGGCGAGGACGCGCAGCGTGGTGGTCTTGCCCGCGCCGTTCCGGCCGACGAGGCCGATCCGGTCGCCGGGCTGCACCCGCAGGGTGGCGTCGGACAGCAGGATGCGCGAACCCGCGCGCAGTTCCAGGTCGCTGGCAGAAATCAACAAAAGCTCCGGGGAGAAGTCGTGGTCAAGTCGAACGATCGCCGAAAGGCGAGCAGCCGCGCGTGGGAGACGGGGTCAATCCACGTCCGCGGGCCTCTTCGCCACTGCCCTCGACCTGCGCACCACTGGGCGAGTGTACCCGTCGACGCGCCGCACCGGTGATCCGGGCGGGTGTCACCGCGCTCACGCCTCGCGCACTTCGACCTCCACCGCCGCCGCGCGCCGGGCCGCCTCGTCGAGGACGGCGCGGCGCGGTTCGGCGACGTCGAGCACGCGCGGCTCGGCCCGCGCGAACAGCTCGGCCAGGCGCCCGTCGGCCGCCAGCTCGTCCAGCGCGCCGCGGTCCCCGCCCAGCACCACGCCGTCGAGCACCGGCAGCTCCGGCACGAGGATCTCGGCGACCGCGTCGGCCGCGGACCGCAGCGCCTCGCGGGCCTGCCCGGCGCGCCGGCGCGCGTAGCGCTGCTGCGACCAGCCGCCCGCCTTCGTCCTGCCCTGCACCCGGTGGCGGTCGGTGCTCGAGCGCACGACGCGCTCGCCCGCGGCGATGCCGACGCTGTGCGCGCCGCGGCGCACCAGCACCAGCCCGATCCGCCGCTCGCGGTGCAGGTGCTCCACGAGCGCGGAGACGTTCAACCCGGTCACCGCGCCGTGCGGCCCGGGCAGCGGGCCGAACGGCACGGCCACCGCGGCGGTGGACCCGTCGGCGGCGGTGACGGTCACCCGCTCGGCGCTGCGCTCGGTGCGCTGCGCACCGCCGTGCCGCTCGGCGAACCGCTCGAACCAGCGGGCGACGCGTTCGGGCCCGACCTCGACCGCCCGCCCACCTCCGGGCAACTCCCGCACCTTCGCCACGACGGCCTCCTCTGCCACTGCACCGCGTTCACGCGTGGAGGCGGTCACCGCGGGGAAAGCCGGCCGCGGTTCGATGCGGAACTCCCGGCTCCGGCGCGCCGTCCTCCGAGCACCAGCCTCTCGAGTGCTCCACCAGCACAACGCTCCACCACTCGCCCGCCTGCGCGCAGGCCCTCGCAACCGGGCCACGCAAGACCCACGCGACCGGTCAAAGCACGAAGGCGTCGTTCCAGAGTTGGGTGGTCCGCCCGGACAACGACTCCAGCAGCGCGGCGGCCTGGTCGTCGGTCAGGGAGGCGACGAAGTCGAGCACCGCGCGACCGCGGGCCATCCGCTCGATGGTCTCCTCCCGCTCGGCCGCCGTTCCCGCCCGCGCGGCCGCACCGCTGAGCCGCTGGTGGACGTCCCACAGCTCGGTGGTCTCCTGGCGGGCCAGGTCGAACAGGTCGCGCAAGCGGTGCGGCAGGCGGGCCACCTCGCTGCGGTCGATGACCCAGTTGTCCAGCGCTTCCACCAGTTTGCTCAGCAACCGGTCCTGACCGCGCTGGTGCAGCGCGAGGTCCGGGCGCTGCAGCACGAAGCGGCGGTGGACGAACTTCAGCACCTGCACCTCGTGCCACTGCTCGGGCGCCAGCAGCACGTGCCCGGAGCGGGTGGAGGGCTTCTCCTCGACCTCGACGCCCTCGACCAGTCGGCGGGTCCACTCGCCGGAGAACTCGGCCACCGCGCGCTCGGCCTGCTGGGAGCGGTCGAACGGTGTCCACAGCAGACTGCGGACCAGTTTGCCCCGCACGCGCTTGACCGCGTTGATGAAGGCCTCGTCGCTGGCGATCCACGCGTCCTTGTCGTGGATGCGGCGCCGCAGCGCCTCCAGGGACGCACCGGGCCGCTGCGAGTTCTCGGCCAGCTCCTCGGCGGCCGCGCCGGCGAACGTGAGGGAGTCGCCCAGCCACCGGGTCAGCTCGCTGTCGACGTTCGCGCCCTGCAGCACCCCCACGCGGTGGAAGTCCTCGAGGTCGTGGATCGCGTAGGCGATGTCGTCCGCGGTGTCCATGATGGACGCTTCGACGGTCTGCTGCCAGTGCTCCAGCTCACCGAACGGCGCTCGCGCGTGCCGCAGGTCCGCGAGCTCGCTGAGGTAACCGGAGAACTTCGCCGATCCGGTCCCCGCGGCATCCTGCGGCTCCGAGGCGCCGCGCGGCGGCCCGTCCACCCCGCGCGGATCCGGGGCCTCCGGGTGCGGCACCCGCGTCCACGGGTACTTCAGCAGCGCCGCGCGCACCGCGGCGGTGAGGTCCAGGCCGCTGCCGCCGGTGCCGTGCACGTCGATCCGGGTGACCACGCGGTAGCTCTGGGCGTTGCCCTCGAAGCCGTCCACCAGGCCGAACCGGTTGCGCCCCAGCCGGTCGAGCACGACCTCGCCGAGGTGCCCGAACGGCGGGTGCCCCAGGTCGTGGCCGAGCGCGGCCGCTTCGACCACGTCGAGGTCGCAGCCGCCGAGCCGGTCCAGCGTGGCCGCGATCTCCGGCTCGGCCAGCAGCCGCTCACCCACCGCGCGGGCCACCTGCGCCACCTTGAGGCTGTGCGTCAGGCGGTTGTGCAGCAGCAGCCCCGGGCCGCCGGGGCTGACGACCTGCGTCACACCGCCGAGGCGGGCGAAGAACGCCGAAGTGCTCACCCGGTCCCGGTCGGCCCGGAACGGGCTGCCCGCCAGGTCCTCGGTCGAGGCCGCACCCGCGTTCCCACCGAAACGACGGGCGCGGAGTTCGGAACGTGTCGGCATGGTGTCACGCTACCGACCGCGCGGGCGCGCACCGACCAGGGGCTGCGCACCGTGTCGTGCGGGTCATGATCTGATGCGGAGCGTGGTGGATGTCCTCGTCGCAGGCGCCGGCCCCGCGGGCCGCTCGGTGGCCGCGGCTTGCGCCGACACCGGTCTGGAGGTCGCGCTCGTCGACCCCAACCCGCGGCGCGGTTGGCCGCACACCTACGCGGCCTGGCGCTCGGAACTGCCCCCCTGCCTGCCCGAAGCCGCCCGGGCCGCGGTCATGCCCCGGGTCCGCGTGCACGGCACCGGCTGGCACACCTGGCACAGCCCGTACGTGGTGCTCGACAACGCCGCGCTGTGGGAGCACCTGCAGCGCCCCGACGTCACCGAGATCACCGGTCGCGTCGCCGCCGCCGAGCACGGACCGACCGGATCGACGGTGCACCTGCGCGACGGGCGGTGCCTGGCCGCGGCCGCCGTGGTGGACGCGACCGGCCCGGCCCGCGTGCTCTGCGGCGGCCGCCCGCCCCGGACTCCCGCGCAGCAGAGCGCCGTGGGCGTCGTGCTCGCCGCCGAGCAGCTGCCGGGCGGCGAGGACGCCGACGTGTTCATGGACTGGCGCCCGGCCCCGGACAGCGACGGCGGCTGGCCCACCTTCCGCTACGCCGTGCGCACCGCCCCGGGCCGCCTGCTCGTCGAGGAGACCGCGCTGGCGCGCCGGCCCGCGCTGCCGCTGGCGCTGCTGCGCCGGCGGCTGGCGGGGCGGCTGGCGGCCGCGGGCGTCGACGCCGACCAGCGCCTGGCCGAGGAGCGCGTGCGGTTCCCCGTCGACGACCCGCTGCCCAGGCCCGGGCGGGTGATCCCGTTCGGCGCCGCGGCGGGGCTGGTGCACCCGGCGAGCGGCTTCAGCGTGGCCACCTCGCTGCAACGCGCACCGTGGCTGGCCGCGGCCATCAGCGCCGGGCTCGGCAGCGGACCGCAGCAGGCCGCCCGCACCGCCTGGGCGATGCTGTGGCCACCGCGGCAGCTCGGCGCGCACCTGCTGCGGCGGCGGGCGCTGCACGCCATGCTGGCGCTTCCCCCGCACCTGGTGCCGGAGATGTTCGAAGCGTTCCTCACCTTGCCACCGCGGCACCGCACCGCGTTCCTCACCGGCGACGGGGATCCCGCGCGCACCGCAGCGGCGATGTCCGCGATGTTCCGGAACGCCCCCGCCCGGGTGCGGCGGCGCCTGGCGTGGGGCAGCGTGCGGCCGGGCAGTCCGATCGCGCGGCACGGCTTCGGGCGAACCGGTCCGCACGAGTTGTAGCCGCTCCGCCGCGTTCGGTTGTGGCCATGGCCACACCCGCCCCGTGAGGGCGGTGTTACGCACTGCTCAACCGCGCTAGGTTGGAGCGGAGTGGGAGGCGGACGTACCTCCACCGGAGTGGAGGACTGACATGTCACGGAGCGGTTCGTGCACAGCACCGGCGAGACGATGACCGCGGGCAGTGCGGACTCCGTGCGCGCGCTGCTCAACGCCGTCCGGTTCGGGTTCCAACCGGTCGTCAACGTCCGCACGGGCGCCATCGTCGCGGCCGAGGTGCTGTCCCGGCCCGGCAGCGGCAACGTGAAGTCGCTGTTCCGCGCCGCGGCGCGGCAGCGCCGGCTCGCCGACCTCGACGTCGCGCTGATGACCTCGGCGCTGGGCGTGGCCGCCGAGCACGAGGCCCACGTGCCGCTGCACGTCAACGTCTTCGCCGGCACCCTCGTCGAGGCGACCGAGCAGGTGCTGGCGCTGCGCGACCACGTCCGGGCCACCGGGCGCCACGAGGCCGACATCACCCTGGAGATCGGACCGCCGTTCACCCGGCTGGACACCGAGCGGTTCCTGAGCGCGGCACGGCAGTTGCGCGAGGCGGGGTTCCGGATCGCGCTGGACGACCTGGGCAGCGGCGACGTGCCGCTGAAGGTGCTCACCGACCTCGCCCCGGACCTGATCAAAGTGGATTCCTCCGTCGTCGCCGGGGTTCCCGACGACCCGCACCGGACGGCGACGCTGGAGGCCCTGGCGCACCTGTGCCAGAGCGTCGAGGCGCGCCTGCACGCCGTCGGCGTGGACTCCGAGCGGCAGCTCACCGCGCTGCGGCACAACGGCGTGCGCCTGGTGCAGGGCAACCTGCTCGGGCCCGCCGCGCGCCGCCCCCCGACCGCGCGCACGGTCCCCGGTGTGGCCGCTGAGGTCACCGACCCGGGCTCGGCGCAGGTGCGCACGCTCGCCGCAGGTCCCCGCGTGTCCGAGTTCCTGATCCCGGCCGTCACGCTGTCGCACGAGGTGCTCGCCGACGAGGTGCGCGAAGTCTTCGCCCAGCAACCGGAGGCCAGCGGCGTCGTCCTCGTCGACGAGCACAACGTTCCGCAGTGGACGGTCGAGCGCAACCGCTTCCTGCTCGCCGTCACCGGCCCGTACGGGCACGCACTGCACGCCAAGCGGCCTGCCTCCCGGCTCGCCGACGAACCGCGGCTGGTCACCACGGCCACCACGGCGATGGAAGCGCTGAGCCTGGTCACCGAATCCAGCCAGAACCGCATGTACGACGACGCGGTCGTCGTCGACGAGGACGGCCGCTGCCTCGGCGTGGTCCAGGCCGGCGACCTGATCCGCGGCATGGCCGAGCTGAAGGTCGAGCAGGCCGCGACGCTGAACCCGCTGACGCGGCTCCCCGGCAGCGACGCGGTCGCCCGCGACGTGGCGCGCCGCATCGCCGCCGGCGAGGTGTTCACGGTCAGCTGGCTCGACGTGGACGGGTTCAAAGCCGTCAACGACGAGGTCGGCTTCTCCGCGGGGGACGAGCTGATCCGCACCCTCGGGCGGGCGCTGACGGACGCGGCCACCGCGTTCGACTCGGTGTCGGTGGGCCACGTCGGCGGGGACGACTTCCTGCTCGTCGCCGACGTCGACGACGTCGTGGCGCTGTCCGAGCGGGTGCTCGACCCGCCGCGCCGCATCGGGGAGGTGGAGGTGGGCCTGTCCCTGGCGACCGTGGTGTGCACGCCGTCGACGATGGCCTCCTACGAGCAGGCCTCCCAGCGACTGGCCCCGCTCAAGCACGAGGCGAAGTCGCTGTCCGGATCGAGCTGGGTGCTCTCCCGCCCCGGTTCGGAACGGGTCGACGTGCTGCGCGGCACGCCGAAGAGCGATTCGGGCGTGCCGCAGCAGAGCAGCAAGCGGAACGTGGACGAGAGCTTCGCCGGGGCGCTGCGGCGGACCGTCCGGGCCGCCGAGACCGGGGCGGACCCCGACGCGGCGCCGTGATCCCGGCGGACACGACCGCGGCCGGCGCGGAAGGGTCCGGCGCCGGCCGCGGTCACAGGTCTCTCAGCAGCTTTTTAGAAGTGCTTTGTCAAGTCGCTGCCGATCATCGCCGCGGGTGATTGCGATCTTCCTCGTTTCGACGCGCCAGCGCCGAAGGGCCGCACGCAAAACGACCTGACAATATCCGCCTAGATCGTGAAGCCGAGGGCGCGCAGCTGCTCCCGGCCCTCGTCGGTGATCTTCTCCGGGCCCCACGGCGGCATCCAGACCCAGTTGATCCGGAAGTCGCGGACCAGCCCGCCGTTCGGCCCGCCCAGCAGCACCGAACCGGCCTGCTCCTCGATGACGTCGGTCAGCGGGCACGCCGGCGAGGTCAACGTCATGTCCACCGTGGCCGTGTTGTCCTCCTCGACCGTGATGCCGTACACGAGACCGAGGTCGACCACGTTGATCCCCAGCTCGGGGTCGACGACGTCGCGCATCGCCTCTTCGCAGTCTTCGACCTTGGCGAGCTCGGCGGCCGGGGCCGGCGGTTCCGGCATTCCTTCGGCCCCGCGCTGCACGGAGTCCTCAGCGGTCCCCGCGGCGGTCGCCTCCGGGGCATCGGCCCTGTCCTGAACCTGGGTTTCGTCCGTCATGACGCTCCCACTCCTGTCCTGCGGCTGTCTTGCCCGCGGCGTCCAGTCTGCCCTAGGACGCCTCGACCTCGGCAACCCGCGATACGGCGTCCTTGAACGCCATCCACCCCAGCAGGGCGCACTTGACCCGTGCCGGGTACTTCGCCACGCCGGCGAAGGCGATGCCGTCCTGCAACACGTCCTCGTCCGGTTCGACCTGACCGCGGCCGTGCATCATCTCGTTGAACGACGACTCGGTCAGCATCGATTCCTTCACGGACCGGCCGACCACGAGATCGGTCATCACCGAGGTGGCCGCCTGGCTGATCGAACAGCCCTGGCCGTCGTAGGACACGTCTTCGACGATCGCGTCCGGGCCCGATCCGCTCAACCGCACCCGCAGCGTGACCTCGTCCCCGCAGACCGGATTGACCTGGAAGGACTCCGCGTCGTACGGCTCGCGCAGACCGCTGCAGTGCGGGTTGCGGTAGTGGTCCAGGATGATCTCCTGGTACATCTGCTCCAGTTGCATCGATCAACTCCCGCTACGCGACCCCGAAGAAGCGCCGCGCCTCGCGCACCGCGTCCGCCAGCGTCTCGACCTCGTCGAGCTCGTTGTACAGGTAGAACGAGGCGCGCACCGTGGCGGGCACGCCCATCCTCCGGTGCAGCGGCCAGGCGCAGTGGTGCCCGACCCGGGCCTCGACGCCCATGCTGTCGAGGACCTGCCCCGCGTCGTGCGGGTGCACCCCGTCAAGGACGAAGGACACGGCGCTGCCGCGGTGGTCGGTGGTCGTCGGACCGATGATCCGCACGCCCTCCACCTCGGACAGCGCGCCCAGCGCCGCCTCGGTCAGCTGCCGCTCGTGCGCGGCCACGCGCTGCATGCCCACCGCGGACAGGTAGTCCACGGCCGCCCCGAGACCGATGGCCTGGGAGGTCATGGGCACACCCGCCTCGAACCGCTGCGGCGGCTCGGCGAAGGTCGAGCGGTCGATGTGGACCATCTCGATCATCGAACCGCCGGTGATGAACGGCGGCATGTCCCGCAGCAGCTCCCGCCGCCCGTAGAGCACGCCGATGCCGCTCGGGCCGAGCATCTTGTGCCCGGAGAACACGGCGAAGTCCACGCCGAGCTCGGCGAGGTTCACCGGCGCGTGCGGCACGGACTGGCACACGTCGGCGATGACGAGCGCGCCGACCGCGTGCGCCTTGGCCACCACCTCGTCCAGGGGGTTGACCGTGCCGAGCACGTTCGACTGGTGCGCGACCGCGACGACCTTGGTCCGGTCGGTGATCACGCCGTCGATGTCGGACAGGTCGAGGCGCCCCTCGTCGGTGACGCCGAACCAGCGCAACGTGGCGCCGGTGCGCTGGCACACCTGCTGCCACGGGACGAGGTTCGCGTGGTGCTCCATCTCGCTGACGACGACCTCGTCGCCGGGGCCGAGGCGGAAGCGCTCGGCCTCCGCCCCGGCCGTGGCCGCGTTGCTCATGGCGTAGGCGACCAGGTTCACGCCCTCGGTGGCGTTCTTGGTGAACACCACCTCGTCGGTACCCGCTCCGACGAAGTCGGCGATCTTGCGCCGCGCCAGCTCGTAGGCATCCGTCGCCTCCTCGGCGAGCTGGTGCGCACCGCGGTGCACCGCCGCGTTGGAGCTCTCCAGGAAGGAGCGCTCCGCGTCGAGCACCTGGCGCGGACGCTGCGAGGTCGCTCCGGAGTCCAGGTACGCCAAGGGGCGCTCGTCGCGAACCGTGCGCCCCAGGATCGGGAAGTCCGCCCGGATCGCC
Organism: Salinifilum aidingensis; assembly: GCF_054782015.1. Classification (NCBI taxonomy): domain Bacteria; kingdom Bacillati; phylum Actinomycetota; class Actinomycetes; order Pseudonocardiales; family Pseudonocardiaceae; genus Salinifilum; species Salinifilum aidingensis. Next base: position 151,330 of record NZ_BAAGTH010000011.1, read on the forward strand.
GCGACGTCCAGCGACGCGGCCTCCGGGGGCGTGCTCGCACTCGTGGTACGAGGAGGCTGGATGCTCATGACTAGACCGCTGCCTCCTTGCTGCCGGTGAACTGCTGGTAGCCGTGCTCCTCGAGCCGCTCGGCCAGCTCCGCACCACCGGACGCGGCGACCTTGCCCTCGGCGAAGACGTGCACGTAGTCGGGCTTGATGTGCTTGAGGATGCGCGTGTAGTGGGTGATCAGCATGATCCCCTTGTCGCCCTTGCCGGCGAACCGGTTCACGCCCTCGGACACGACCCGCAGCGCGTCCACGTCGAGGCCGGAGTCGGTCTCGTCGAGCACGGCGAACTTCGGGTTCAGCAGGTCCAGTTGCAGGATCTCGTGGCGCTTCTTCTCACCGCCGGAGAAGCCCTCGTTCACGCTGCGCTCGGCGAACGAGGAGTCGATGTCCAACTTGCCCATCGAGTCCTTGACTTCCTTGACCCAGTGGCGCACCTGCGGGGCCTCGCCGCGGACGGCGGTGGCGGCGCTGCGCAGGAAGTTCGACATCGACACGCCCGGCACCTCGACCGGGTACTGCATGGCGAGGAACAGGCCGGCGCGAGCGCGCTCGTCCACGCTCATCTCCAGCACGTCCGCACCGTCCAGCAGTACCGAGCCGGAGGTGATCTGGTACTTGGGGTGCCCGGCCAGGGCGTAGGCCAGGGTCGACTTGCCGGAGCCGTTCGGCCCCATGATCGCGTGAATCTCGTCCGAGCTCATGGTCAGGTTCACGCCGTTGAGGATCGGCTTGTCGCCCTCTTCGGTGGCGACCGATCCGTGCAGGTCCTTGATCTCCAGGGTGGCCATGTTCTTGTTCGTTCTCCCGGTGTCTGCGAAAGCTGGTGTGCGAGCAGTCAGGCGCCGACCGCGTTGAGCTCGTTCTCGATGGAGGCCTCGAGCCGCTCGCGGACCTCCGGCACGGTGATCTTCTGCAGGATCTCGCCGAAGAACCCGCGCACCACGAGCCGCCGCGCCTGGTCCTCCGGAATGCCCCGGGAACGCAGGTAGAACAGCTGCTCGTCGTCGAACCGACCGGTGGCGCTGGCGTGCCCGGCACCGATGATCTCGCCGGTCTCGATCTCCAGGTTCGGCACCGAGTCGGCGCGGGCGCCTTCGGTGAGCACCAGGTTCCGGTTGAGCTCGTAGGTGTCGGTGCCCTCGGCCGCGGCGCGGATGAGCACGTCGCCGATCCACACCGTGTGCGCCGACTGGCCCTGCAGCGCGCCCTTGTACAGCACGTTGCTGCGGCAGTTCTGCTGCGAGTGGTCGGCGAGCATCCGGTGCTCCAGGTGCTGGCCCTCGTCGGCGAAGTACAGGCCGAGGAGTTCGGCGTCGCCGCCCTTGTCGGAGTAGTTCAGCGTGGTGTTCACGCGCACCAGGTCGCCACCGAGGGTGACGGCCAGGTGCTTGAACTGCGCGTCCCGCCGCAGGGTGGCGTGCTCCGAGCTGACCTGCGCGGCGTCGTCGGCCCAGTCGTGCACGGACACGACCGACAGCCGCGCGGAGTCCTCGACCACGAACTCGATGTTGTCCGCGATCGTGCCGCTGCCGCGGTAGTCGACCACCACGGTGGCGTCGGCGAACTGCTCGGCGCGCACCTGGACGTGGCCGTAGGTGGTCTCGCCTTCACCGGGGCCGTGCACCGTCACGGTGATCGGCCCCTCGGGACGGGTCTCCTTCGGCACCGTGACGATCGTGGCCTCGGTGAACGCGCTCCAGGCCTGGGCGGCGACCCGGTCGGCCGGGACGCCGCCGTCGCCGAGCCGGGAGTCCTCGCGACCCACGGTCTCGGCCTTGGCCTCGGGGCCGTCGACCTCCACCCGCAACGAGCCGGTGGCCACGGCGGAGCCGTCGTGCAGGCCGCGCAGCCGCTTCATCGGCGTGAAGCGCCAGTCCTCCTCGCGACCGCCGGGGACCTCGAAGGCCTCGACGTCGTAGGAGGTGAAGCGCTGGCCGCGGGAGATCTGCGGCACCTCACCGCCGTGGGAGTGCTCGCTCAGGCCGTGCTGAGCGGGCTCGGCACCCTCGTTCGCGGTGGACGAAGACCCGGTCGGGTCGAGCTTGGTGTCTGCCATCTCAGCCGACGGCCCCTTCCATCTGCAGCTCGATGAGTCGGTTCAGTTCCAGTGCGTACTCCATGGGCAGCTCGCGCGCGATGGGCTCGACGAAGCCGCGCACGATCATGGCCATCGCCTCGTCCTCGGTGAGACCGCGCTGCATCAGGTAGAACAGCTGGTCGTCGCTCACCTTGGACACGGTCGCCTCGTGGCCCATGTTCACGTCGTCCACCCGGATGTCCACGTACGGGTACGTGTCCGACCGGCTGACGGTGTCCACGAGGAGGGCGTCGCACTTGACGTTGGACGAGGAGTGGTTGGCGCGCTTGGCTACCTTGACCAGCCCCCGGTAGGAGGTGCGGCCACCGCCGCGGGCGATCGACTTGGACACGATCGACGAGGACGTGTGCGGAGCCATGTGCTCCATCTTCGCGCCCGCGTCCTGGTGCTGGTCCTGCCCCGCGAAGGCCACCGACAGCACCTCGCCCTTGGCGTGCTCGCCCATGAGGAACACCGAGGGGTACTTCATGGTGACCTTGGAGCCGAGGTTGCCGTCGACCCACTCCATGGTCGCGCCCTCTTCGGCCTTGGCCCGCTTGGTGACCAGGTTGTACACGTTGTTCGACCAGTTCTGGATGGTCGTGTACCGGCAGCGGGCGTTCTTCTTGACCACGATCTCCACGACCGCCGAGTGCAGCGAGTCGCTGGAGTAGATCGGAGCGGTGCAGCCCTCGACGTAGTGCACGTAGGCGCCCTCGTCGACGACGATCAGCGTCCGCTCGAACTGGCCCATGTTCTCCGTGTTGATCCGGAAGTAGGCCTGCAGCGGGATGTCGACGTGCACGCCCTTCGGCACGTAGATGAACGAGCCGCCGGACCACACCGCGCTGTTGAGCGCGGAGAACTTGTTGTCGCCGGCCGGGATGACCGAGCCGAAGTACTCCTTGAAGATCTCCGGGTGCTTCTGCAGCGCCGTGTCGGTGTCCAGGAACTCGACGCCCTGGGCCTCCAGGTCCTCGCGGATCTGGTGGTAGACGACCTCGGACTCGTACTGCGCGGCGACGCCGGCGACGAGGCGCTGCTTCTCCGCCTCGGGGATGCCGAGCTTGTCGTAGGTCTTCTTGATGTCCTCGGGCAGGTCGTCCCAGGTCTGGGCCTGCTCCTCGGTGGACCGGACGAAGTACTTGATCTTCTCGAAGTCGATCTCCGAGAGGTCAGCGCCCCAGGTGGGCAGCGGCTTGCGGTCGAACAGGCGCAGGGCCTTCAACCGGGCCTCCAGCATCCACTCGGGCTCGTCCTTCTTCTCCGAGATCTCCCGGACGACCTCCTCGTCGACGCCCCGTCGCGCGTTGGCGCCCGCGACGTCCGGGTCGGCCCAGCCGTACTCGTAGTTGCCCAGCGTCTCCAGAGTTTCCTCTTGGCTGAGCTGGCCGGATGTGGTGGGTCGCTGCTCCGCAGCGGCAGTCATGTGGACTCCCCTCCGTGTGGACTCGGGGCAGGTTCCCGCGTCTCCGATACCGGATCCGCGGAAGTCTCAGGTGAAGTGGAACGGTGCCCGCCGCTCCGCTTCGCGTACCGGCTGTGCGGCACGTGGGTCGTGCACACCGCGTCGCCGTTGGCGATCGTGGCCAGCCGTTGCACGTGGGTGCCGAGGACTTCGGCGAAAGCCTCCGTCTCGACTTCGCACAGCTGCGGGAAGTCCGCAGCCACGTGCGCCACCGGGCAGTGGTGTTGGCAGATCTGCTCACCGCTACCGACGTCCCGCGTCGTCGCAGCGTATCCCTCCTCGGACAAAGCGCGAGCGAGGACCTCCGCCCGTTCGGCCTGGGTCCGCGCGGCCTCGAGGGCCGCCCGGTGCTCGGCCATGAGGCCGGCCATCCGCCGTTCGGCGAACTGGCGCACGCCCTGCTCACCTTCCTGCTCGGCGATGAACCGCAGCGCGGCCACCGCCAGATCGTCGTACGCGTGCCCGAACCGGGCACGGCCCACTTCGGTCAACAGGAACAGACGAGCCGGCCTCCCCCTGCCGCGGCGGCTGCGCGGGGAAGCCTCCCGCGAGTACGCCTCCCCCTCCGCCACGAGGGCGTCGAGGTGCCTGCGCACTGCGGTGGGACTCACTCCGAGCTCCGCGGCCACCTCGGCGGCCGTGATCGGCCCCCGCTGCAACAGCAGCCGCGCGACCTCGTTGCGCGTCCGTCCTTCGCTGTGGGACACGCCGGGGCCGGCCGGATCGGTTTCCGGTCCGGCCACGACCCCCCCTTCTCGGGGCGGGGCTTCCCGGGACGAGGCACCGCGGAACGGGGCTCCCCGGGATGGGACTCCGGTGTTTTCCACAACAGTGATGTTATCTAATTTGTCGAACCTCGTCAGGATGCGGCCCCGCCCCGCATCCGGGCCGATGTGGTGATCCGGGTCACCCAGTACGCTTCGTCGGCGTGGCGTCAGGTGAAACGTCCGGTGAGCCGACGCTCGACCGGAACCCCGAACAGCGGGCGGACCGCGCGGAACGCGAGCGCGAGCCGGAGGAGCTGAGCGCGCGGGAGCAGCGGCGCTGCGACGTCGTCCGGCGGTTCGGCACGGCCGGGTCGATGGTCCTCGCCGCCGGCGCCATCGGCGCGGGCGCCAACCCGGTGCACAACCCCATCACCGGAGTGCGGGTGCTCGGCCTGTTCCCGCGCATCCCCACCGTGTCCATGGCCTGCGCGTGGCTCGGCGTGTTCATGCTCGTCGCCGCCTGGCTCTGGCTCGGCACGCTGGCCCGACCGGGCCGCGGCCGCATCATGTCCATGGCCCGCACAGGGCGCACGCTGGTCATGTGGGCGCTGCCGCTGGCCGTGGCACCGCCCCTGTTCAGCACGGACATGTACTCCTACCTGGCCCAGAGCGAAGTGGCCGCACGCGGGTTCGACCCCTACGTCCTCGGCTCCGACACCGCGCTGGGCATCGAGCACCCGTTCACCGCCAACGTCCCCAACATCTGGCGCGACACGCCCTCGCCCTACGGGCCGCTGTTCCTCATGCTCGGCCAGCTGATCTCGCGGGTGATCGGCGACAACGTCGTGCTCGGCGTGCTCGTGTGGCGCCTGGTCATGCTGCTGGGCCTGGCCGCGGCCATCTGGGCCGTCCCCCACCTGGCGCGCCGCTGCGGGGTGCACCCCGTGCCGGCGATGTGGCTCGGCGCGCTCAACCCGCTCGTGCTGCTGCACGTCGTCAGCGGCATGCACAACGACATCCTCATGGTCGGCATCGCGCTCGCCGCCTTCGAACTGGGGCTGCGCTGGAACAACTGGCCCGGAACCATCGCCGTCGGCGTGCTGCTCACCCTCGGCGGCGCGATCAAGCTGCCCGGTTTCGTCGCCCTCGGGTTCTTCGGCATGGCCCTGGTGGTGCGCCGCAGGGGCGGCTTCGGCGAGCTGCTGCGCGTGGGCGCGGTGCTGCTGGCCGTGTTCCTCGCCACCATGACCCTGATCACCCTCGCCAGCGGCTGGGGGCTCGGCTGGCTCGAGACCCTCGACGTGCCCAACCGGGTGAAGAGCTTCCTCGCACCGCTGACCGCCTTCGGCATGACCGGCGCCGGAGCGGGCATGCTGCTCGGGCTCGGCAACCACACCGAGGCGATGCTGGAGATCACCAAGTACTTCGGCTACACCATCGCCGGCGTGGTGTGCCTGGTCATGCTGTGGCTGACCTTCCGCCGCCGCACCACCCCGCTCGTCGGTCTCGGGGTGACGTGGCTGGTGCTCGCGCTGAGCGCGCCGGTGCTGTGGCCGTGGTACCTGCTGTGGGCGGTCGTCCCGCTGGCCCTGGCCACCAACGACCGCCGGTTCCGCATCACCGCCGTGGCCATCTGCGCGGCCGTGTCGCTGTTCATCCCGCCCACCGGCGCCGGTTTCGTCCTGCGCGCCTACCAGGTGCCGCTGGCCGTGGTCGCCGCCCTGCTCGTGTTCGGCGCGCTGACGTGGTTCCTGCGCCACCGGCTGCCCTGGCCCGCTCCCCTCCGCGGCCGCTTCGGCCTGCCCGAGTAGCCCCCGCGCCGCGGGGGCGGGCCGGGCCCCGCCCGGCACCCGTGGCGGCGAGATTCACGGCACGGCCTAGGCTGGGTTCCTGTGAGCCTAGGCCGGGACACCGTGAACTGGGGCCCCGTGGACAGCGCCGGCGGTCCGGCCGTCCACCTCCGCGGGATGACCAAGCGCTTCGGCGGCACGCAGGCCGTCGCCGAGCTCGACCTCGACATGGCGCGCGGCAGCGTGCTCGCGCTGCTCGGCCCCAACGGGGCGGGCAAGACCACGACCGTGGAGATCTGCGAGGGGTTCCAGCGCGCCGACAGCGGCGAAGTGCGCGTCCTCGGGCTCGACCCGGCCGCCGAGGCCGCCCGGCTGCGCCCGCGCATCGGCGTGATGCCGCAGGGCGGCGGCGCCTACCCCGGCGTGCGGGTCGAGGAGATGCTCGACCTCGTCGCCTCCTGCGCGGCGAACCCGCTCGACACCGGGTGGCTGCTCGACGTCCTCGGGCTCTCCGGTGCCCGGCGCACCCCCTTCAAGCGGCTCTCCGGCGGTCAGCAGCAGCGCCTGTCGCTGGCCTGCGCCGTCGTCGGGCGGCCCGAGCTGGTGTTCCTCGACGAACCCACCGCCGGCATGGACCCGCAGGCGCGGCACCTGGTCTGGGACCTCGTGTCCGCCCTGCGCCGCGACGGCGTCGGCGTCCTGCTCACCACCCACCTCATGGACGAGGCCGAGGAGCTGGCCGACCGGGTCGTCATCGTCGACCACGGCCGCGGCGTCGCCGGCGGCACCGTCACCGAGCTCACCGAGCCGCCGGACGGGCGCCAGCAGCTGCGGTTCCGCTCCCAGCCGGGGCTCAACCTCGAGCTGCTGCTGGCCGCCCTGCCCGAGGACTGCTCGGCGCGGGAGCTGCGCCCGGGAGACTACGTGGTGCACGGCGACGTCGACCCGCAGATGCTGTCGACCGTGACCTCCTGGTGCGCCCAGCACGGGGTCCTGGCCCAGGAGCTGCGGGTGAGCAGGCGCAGCCTGGAAGACGTGTTCCTGGAGCTGACCGGACGGGAGCTGCGATCGTGAGTGCGGAGCCCGAAACCAACCTGCGCGGCGACACCGCGGTGACCGCCGCCGGCCCCTCCGGCGGTGGCGCTTCCGGCGGTGGCGCTTCCGGCGGTGGCGCGGCCGGCGGCCGCGGTTCGGCGTTCCCCGCGGGCACGTTCCTGCCCGCCCCCGGCCGCGGCAGCGCCGCGCGGATGCTCGCGCGGCAGACCCGCGTCGAGACGCTGCTCATCCTGCGGCACGGCGAGCAGGTGCTGCTGACGCTGATCATCCCGCTGGTGATGCTCGTCGGGCTGAGCCTGCTGCACCTGGGCGAGCTGCCCGAACCGCGGGTGGACTCGGTGACCCCGCGCATCCTCGCGCTGGCGGTCATGTCCACCGCCTTCACCGGTCAGGCGATCGCGCTCGGCTTCGACCGCCGCTACGGGGTGCTCAAACGCCTGGCGGCCACCGCGCTGCCGCGCTGGGCGCTCGTCGCCGGGCGCGTGCTGGCCACCCTGCTCGTCGTCGCGATCCAGGCGGTGGTGCTCGGCGCCGTCGCCGCCCTGCTCGGCTGGTCCCCCCACCTGCCGGGCGTCCTGCCGGCGATCGGCGTGCTGGTGCTCGGCACGCTGTCCTTCGGCGGGCTCGGCGTGCTCGTCGGTGGCGCGCTGCGCGCCGAGATCGTGCTGGCCCTGGCGAACGCGATCTGGCTGGCGCTGGTCTTCGCCGGCGGCCTGGCCCTGCCCGCCGACCAGCTGCCCGCCCACCTCGGCACCGCCGTCGGCTACCTGCCGTCCGGGGCACTGGCCGAAGGGCTCGACGCGACCCTGCTGCACGGCACCGCCCCCGGCTGGGGCCCGGTGCTCGTGCTGCTCGCCTGGGGCGTCGCCGCCGGCGGTCTCGCCGGCCGCGCCACGCGGCTGACCTGACGCGGTCCGGGCCGCCCGCCCCGGGACTCCGCGAGTCCGCGAACGAGCGGGCACGGACCCGGGACACGCTCAGCTCCGCGTTCTAGAGTGCCCCCATGACCAAGATCGCCCGGCGAGCAGCCTCCGCGCTGCAAGCGCCGCACTCGATGATCTACTTCGCCCCGGAGGCCGAGGAGGCCTTCGCCGAACTGGGCCTGGGCCGCGGGCGCATGGCCTACTACGCCGGCCGCGCGGCCGCCATGGGGCCGGTCGGCCCCGGGGTCGTGGCGGCGACCTTCTACAACTTCAACCCGGACTCCGTCGCCCGGTCCATCCCGCACGCCTGGTCGATCGCCTCCCCCGAGACCATCATCGCGACCCGCTACCGGGCCGCCGAGACCGCGCTGACCCGCATGGCGGGCGCCGAAGCGCTCGCAGAGCCCTGGGTCGCCGAAGCGGCCGACCTGGCCGAGCGCGCAGCGCGGGCCTGCCCGGTCGCGGGCAAGCCGCTGTTCGCCGGGCACGCCGACGTGGCCTGGCCCGAGCGGCCGGCGATGCGGCTGTGGCACGCGATCACCCTGCTGCGGGAGTTCCGCGGCGACGCGCACATCGCAGCGCTGCAGCAGGCCGGCCTCGACGGGCTGTCCGCGCTGGTGCTGCACTGCTGCACCGGCAAGGGCTTCAAGCCCTCCGCGGCGAAGTCGCTGCGCGAGTGGTCGGACCAGCAGTGGGACGCGGCGCTGGACGGGCTGCGCGAGCGCGGCCTCGTCGACGCCGACGGCGAGATCACCGACGCGGGCGCGCAGCTGCGCGAGGAGGTCGAAGCGCACACCGACGCGATGTCGATGCCGCCGTGGGAGGCGATCGGCACCGCCGGGGCCGAGACGCTGTTCGACCACGCCGAGCGCCTGTCGCACCTGGTGCTCGAGGCCGGCGGCATTCCGCGGGAGCTGTTCGGCCGCGACTGACGCCCGTGGCGCGCGGCGGCGGAGGAGCTCCGGATCACGCCGGGGCGGCCCTGCGGCGGGGCGGGAGGGGCGCGGTGCTTACCATCGGTTCCGTGCCCACGGTGCCTGCGCGAATCTCGAACTCCGCTCCCGCCGCCGCGCGTGCGCTGTCGCTGCTGGTGGTGATCAGCCAGACGCTGATCTCGATCACCGGCGCGACCGTGCGCGTCACCGAGTCCGGGCTCGGCTGCCCCACCTGGCCGCAGTGCTTCCCGGGCAGCCTCGTGCCCCAGCCGCACCCCGAGGTGGCCGCGCTGCACCAGGCCATCGAGTTCGGCAACCGCATGCTGGCACCGGCCGTGGGCATCATCGCGCTGCTGTGCTGCATCGCCGCGTGGCTGGTGCGCCCGAAGCGGCGCCGCCTGCGCGCCTACGCGCTGGTCATGCCGCTCGGCGTGGTCGTGCAAGCGGTGATCGGCGGCATGACCGTGTGGGTCGACCTGCTGTGGTGGAGCGTGTCGATCCACTTCATGCTCTCGGCCGTGCTGATCTACGTGGCCACCCAGCTGTTCAAGGCCGCCCGCGAGGGCGACGGGCCGCCGACCTGGCTGGTGCCCGCCCGCTCCCGCCGGCTGCTCGTGGCGCTGGTCGTGGTCACCTTCGGACTGGCCTTCGCGGGCACGCTCGTCACCGCCGCCGGGCCGCACGCCGGGGACGTGGCCACGCCGCGGCTGGACCTGCCGGTGCCGCGGCTGGCCGAAACGCACGCCATCCTGGCGATGGCCTACGTGCTCATCCTCGCCGTGTTCGGCGTGTGGCTGCGCGGCACGCGCCCCACCAAGGGCCTGCTCCGCGTCTACGGCGGCGCCGCCGTCGTCGTGCTGGCCCAGGGAGCGCTCGGCTCCGTGCAGTACTACCTCGGCGTGCCCGAACTGCTCGTCGTGCTGCACGTGCTCGGGGCGACGCTGGTGATCATCAGCACCGGCCTGCTGTGGAGCGAGGCGCGCCACCGCGGAGCGGTGCCCGCCCCCGCACCGGGGAGCACCGCCGCCGCGGCCGCGGCGGTCAGCCGCGGCTGACCGCGCCTGCCGCCCCGGTTCCGGTCAGCGCCCGCGCTGCTCGCGCTCCCAGCGCCGCCACAGCTCCGGCAGCTCCGCGGACAGCCAGCGGTAGAACTCGTGCACCGTGCGCAGGCGGCGGGCCCGTTCGCTCTGCCCGCTGAACATGCGCAGCCCCTGCTCGGTGAGCTCCTCGATCTCGGTGACGCGGCGCATGCGCAGCCGGACCAGCTCGGGCCAGTGGTCCTCCTCCACCCGGTAGAGCGCGGCCTCCCTGCCGTGGCGGGTGGTCTTGGACACCACGCCGAGCCGCATGAGCAGCCGGACGTTCGTGCTGACCGAACCGGTGCTGGCGCTGAGCGCGTGCGAGAGCTCCGCGGCCGTGCGCTCCGGCGGGTCGCAGATGAGCAGGAAGGCCAGGATCCGGCCCGCGATGAGCGGCATCCCCTCGGTGGCCTCGAAATGCGCCGCCATCTGCTCGACCCACTCGGACATGGCGGGACGATCGGTGCGCTGGACGTACTCGGCCACGGCGCCTCCCCGAGATCGAGTTCAGTAACTACTGAAAACGTAATGCACGTGGAGCGCGTGGCCAAATCCGATCGGCGGCGCGCCACCGACCGGGGCGGTCCCGCGGGAGCGGAAGCAGCCGCAGCCCGGCAGCGGCGGAGGAACGACCCGGCGACGGAACCGCGGCGGGCGCGGCTGCGGGTCAGGAGCGGCGGCGGAGCGCTCCGCTCGCCGCCTCAGCCCACCAGGGCGGCGCGCACCGCAGAGGCGAAGCGGTCCAGCGCGGCGGCGGTATCGGTCTGCGCGAAGCCCAGCGCGGGCTCGGTCACCTCGAGCTCGAGCAGCAGCGGCTCGCCCGCGGCATCGCGCACCAGGTCCACCCGGGCGTAGAGCAGCTCGGCCCTGCCGAGCCCGAGCACCCGGCAGGCCGCGTCGAGCGCGTCCTCGGCCACGCGCCGCAGGTCCTCCCCCGGCAGAGCCGGGCGCAGCTTCTCCCGGGCGAACAACCCCGCGGGGTCCAGCTCGGCGGACTCCCCGGCGGGCAGCATCGGAGCCTTGCGGAAGGCGTGCGAGTACACCCCCCGGACGAAGACCAGCGCGGTCTCCCCCTCCCGGTCCACGGCCGGTTGGTAGGGCTGCACCACCGCGCGGGTCCCCTCCCCGCGCAGCGCGGCGAGGTGCGCGGCGGCCGCGTCCCGCTCGTCCGGCCGGAACCGGCGCGCTCCGCGCGAACCCGCGCCCACGGCCGGTTTGACGACGAACTCGGTCCCCGGCCACTCCGGGGTGTCCTGCGGCCCGAGGATCAGGGTCGGGATCACCGGCACGCCCCGCCCGGCCAGGTCGAGCAGGTAGGCCTTGTCGGTGTTCCACCGCGCCACGGGCGCCGGGTTGGCCAACCGCGGAACCGACTCGCACCACTTGAGGAACTCCTCGCGGCGGTGCGCGTAGTCCCAGGTCGCGCGCAGCACGACCAGATCGGCCGCGGCGAAGTCGGTCTCGACGTCGTCCCAGGGCGCCCACTCGGCGCGCACGCCGAGCGCTCCCAGCGCAGCGACCAGGCCCGACTCGTCCCCGTCGGATGCGGGCAGGCCGGTGCAGCTGGCGAGCAGCACGTGCGGCGCGGTCACCGGCGCACCCCGCCCATGCGGTAGCGGTGCTCCGGACCGATGCGCAGCGCGCTCGTGGTCTCCGCGTCCCAGTCGTGCTCGGTCAGCCCGTCCACGGCGGCCACCAGGGCCTTGCCCGTGGGAGCGTCCGCGACGACGACGTCGCCGAAGGCGCCGTCCTGCCCGATCAGCACCACGCGGGCGCCCGCACGGCCCATGTTCTCCACGACGGCGCGCGCCGAGCCCCCGTGCGCGCGGACGAACTCGTTCGCCGCGGACACTTCCTGCGCGGACGGTTCCACCTGCTGTTCCTGCGTCTCAGCCACACCGTGATCGTAGCCGCGGCCCCCGCCCGATGGGGAGCCCGGGAGTGGCACACGCCTCGCGCGGGCGGGTCGGGCGCGCGGGGCCGAGATCGCGCGCCGACGACCGAGCGCACTACGGTGGAGGCGGTCCGATCACCACGTGGAAGGTGGGTGCATGCGCGCAATACGGGTACGGGAGCACGGGGGTCCGGAGGCGCTGGAGCTGACCGACGTCGCACCGTCCGAACCGGGACCGCGCGAGCTGCTGGTCGAGGTCTCCTTCGCAGGGGTGAACTTCATCGACACCTACCAGCGCAGCGGGCTCTACCCGATGACGCTGCCGTTCACCCCCGGAGTGGAGGGCGCGGGCCGCGTCGTGCAGGTCGGTGCCGAGGTGACCGGGTTCGCCCCGGGCGACAGCGTCGCGTGGGCCATGACCCCGGGCGCGTACGCCGAGCGGACCGCCGTCCCGGTGGACAAGGCGGTGCGCCTGCCCGCGGGAGTGGACGAGCGCACCGCCGCTGCCTCGCTGCTGCAGGGCATGACCGCGCACTTCCTGGTCACCAGCACCTACCCGGTCTCCACCGGGGAGACCGCGCTGGTGCACGCCGCCGCGGGCGGCATGGGGCTGCTGCTCACGCAGCTGGTCAAGGCCGCCGGCGGCAACGTCATCGGCACCGTCTCCACCGAGGAGAAGGAGCGCACCGCGCGGGAGAACGGGGCCGACGAGGTCATCCGCTACACCGAGGAGGACGTGGCCGCCGAGGTCTCCTCGCTCACCGACGGCCGCGGCGTGGACGTGGTCTACGACGGCGTCGGCAAGGACACCTTCGACGCGAGCCTGGCCAGCCTGCGCCCGCGCGGCGTGCTCGCGCTGTTCGGCGCGGCCAGCGGACCGGTGCCGCCGGTCGACCCGCAGCGGCTCAACTCCGGTGGCTCGCTGTTCCTCACGCGGCCGAGCCTCGCCCACCACATCCTCACCCGCGCCGAGCTGGACTGGCGCGCAGGTGACCTGTGGAGCTGGCTCGAGGAGGGCAGGGTGCGCCCGCGGATCGGGCACGGCTACCCGCTCGCCGAGGCCGCCCAGGCGCACCGCGACCTGGAGGGGCGGCGCACCAGCGGCCAGCTGCTGATCCGGCCGAACGAGTAGGGGCTCCGCGGATCAGCTGCTGGGGTGGGTGGCCCGGGGGAGCTGGGAGGAACCTCCGTTCCCCGGCTGCCCCGCCACCCGCCCCGGCAGCGGACACCGGGAGCCACCGCCGCGCGACCGCTCACCCGCCCGCGGCGCCTCCCCCGGTGCCCCGCGGGCGCGAGGGCTGCGCGCGGGAGCGTTCCCACCGCACCCCGAGCACGGCGCTGACCAGCAGCACCACCCCGGCGATGAGCACGACGACCGGGCCGCCCAGCGCCCCCTCGGTGAGGTCCCACACCGCCTCGGGCACGGCGATCGTCAACCCCACCACACCACCGGCGAGCAGGACCTGGTCGCGGCGGGCGAAGAACCCGGCGAAGCACAGCGCGGCCAGCACCAGCGTCGCGCCGTACCCCCAGGGCTGCGCGACTCCCTGCAGCCACTGCGCGCCGAACAGGGCGATGACCAGCCCGGCGCTCAGCGGCAGCGCGCGCTGCGGCAGCGCCCCGACCAGCGCGAGCACCGCCCAGGCGAGCCCGAGCAGCAGCAGCGCCGTGCCCAGCGCACCGCTGCCGCCGCCGTACTCGTCGACGAGGGTGCCGGTCAGCAGGGCGCTGAACAGGCACGTCAGCAGCGCGCCCGGCGCGGCGGGCACGACCAGGTACCCGAGCAGCACCGCGAGGAAGCCGGTGATCGACCAGTCGAGGTTGCCCGTGTGCCCGGAGGGCGCGACGCCGACCGCGCCGGCCAGGGCGACTCCGGCGAAGGCCAGCAGCAGCGAGACGACGCGCTGCCGCGCCCCGGTCAACCGCAGCAGGGCGCGCGGACCGCCGGCGAGGGCGAGCGCGGCGACCAGCAGCACCGCGGTGACCGCGCCGAGCACGGAGACCTGACCGGCGCGGCTCAGCTCGCCCCAGGTCAGTGCGAGCACGGACACGGCAGCGCCCAGCACGAGGGTCCCGCCCACGTAGGCCAGGACCTCGAAGAGCACGCTCCGCCGGGAACGCCCCCACCGCAGCGCGCCGTCGCCACCGCCCCCCTCCTGCGAGCCTTCCCCGGAACCGGGCGGCGGCTCCGGGTCCTCCAGCGCGGCGAGCACCGCCTCGACCTGGCCGCGGCGGAGCACTCCCCGCTCGACCAGGCGGTGGACCGCGGCGCGCTGCTGCTCGGTGATCCGGGGTGCCATCACGACCACCTCATGCCGTTCACCCTAGGTCATGACCGGCGCGGTGGGGATCTCCCCGCGGATCGGACACCTGCCCGGCGGGACCGCACCGGGGCCGGGTTCGGCCGGGACCGCGCGGGCTACGCGGGCCAGCCGAGCACGGCCAGGCCCAGCGCGGAGTCCGCGGACAGCGCCACCGAGACGAGCATGAGGTAGGTGTTGGACATGTGGAACAGCCGCATCGGCCTGGTCCTCGCACCGCGCTTGGTCCGCGCGTGCAGCCGGTGGGCCATGCCGACGAACCACGCCCCGGCGAGCGCGGCGCACACCGCGTACAGCCAGCCGGCCACCGGCACGAGCAGCAGCGACCACACGACCATGAGCCAGCTGAACACGAGGATGCGGCGGGAGACCTCGGCGGCCTCGGCGAGGACCGGCAGCATCGGCACCCCGGCCCGGACGTAGTCCTCCCGGTACTTCATCGCCAGCGCCCAGGTGTGCGGCGGCGTCCAGAAGAACACGATGCCGAACATGACCAGCGCGGGCCACTCGACCCGACCGGTGACCGCCGCCCAGCCGATGACGGCGGGCATGCAGCCGGCTGCGCCGCCCCAGACGATGTTCTGCGTGGTGCGCCGCTTGAGCAGCAGGGTGTAGACGAAGACGTAGAACAGGATCGTGGCCACGGCCAGCGCGCCGGCCAGCAGGTTCGTGGTCGCCCACAGCCAGGCGAAGGAGCCGGCGCCGAGCGCGAGGCCGAAGACGAGGGCGTGCCGGTTGGACACGGTGTGCCGCACGAGCGGACGCGCCCGGGTCCGCTTCATCACCTGGTCGATGTCCGCGTCGGCGACGCAGTTGAGCGCGTTCGCGCTGCCCGCGGCCATGCCGCCGCCGAGCAGCGTCGCCAACACCAACCAGGGGTCGGGGATGCCGCGCTCGGCCAGCAGCATCGCCGGGATCGTGGTGACCAGCAGCAGCTCGATCACGTACGGCTTGATCAACCCGGCGTAGGCCCTGAGCAGCTCGGCGGGGCGCCGGGCGTGCCGGACGGGGGTTTCGAGCGTGCTGGTCACGACGCGCTCACCAACGGCTGGCTCCTTGCTCCTCGGCTACCGGCGCTTCCGCACGTGTTTCGCACGAAAGCTCCGGCCTCCCCGAATAGTAGGCGCGCTACACGCCCGTCCGTGCCCGGGGGATGGCCCGGGCGATCAACCCGGCGCCCACGCGCTGTGACCGCACGGGCGTACGCTGGGCGGCGGTCCCGCGCACACGGGGGACCGCCGCGCGGCCACGACCCCGATCCCGGCGATCCGAGTGCGGCCCGCCGGGTGTCGAGCCCGGTCGGGCCGACCGCAAGCGCCTCTGGAACGATCCCGGCGAACGGTCTGCTACGCGCGCGTGTGTCCGCACCGCCGTGCGCGGACGACGTCAATGCCGACTGGTGGCGCGTGCCGGCACCGGCACGATTAAGCTGCCCGTCGGACGAGGGACAACCGCGGTGGGTACAGGTACGCCCACCGCGCCGAGGGAACTACTGGAGCTGCGTCCGTGTCCGTCACCGATGATCTTGAACGCCTGACCACGAAGCGACTTCCCGAGGATTGGACCGAGCTGGACCAGCGCGCCGTCGACACGGTGCGGGTGCTGGCCGCCGAGGCCGTGGAGAACCGCGGCAACGGCCACCCGGGAACCGCGATGAGCCTGGCTCCCGCCGCCTACGCGCTGTTCCAGCGCGTCATGCGGCACGATCCCAGCGATCCCGACTGGATCGGGCGCGACCGCTTCGTGCTGTCCGCCGGGCACTCGAGCCTCACGCTGTACTTGCAGCTGTTCCTGTCCGGTTACGGGCTGGAACTGGACGACATCAAGGCCCTGCGCGCCTGGGGGTCGAAGACCCCGGGGCATCCGGAGTACGGCCACACCGCCGGCGTGGAGACCACGACCGGCCCGCTCGGCCAGGGACTGGCCACCGCGGTGGGCATGGCCATGGCCGCGCGCCGCGAGCGGGGTCTGTTCGACCCGGAGGCGGCGACCGGCGAGAGCGTGTTCGACCACCAGGTGTACGTGCTCGCCTCGGACGGCGACATCGAGGAGGGCATCACCTCCGAGGCCTCCTCGCTGGCCGGTACGCAGCAGCTCGGCAACCTCGCGGTGATCTACGACGCCAACGAGATCTCGATCGAGCACAACACCGACATCGCCCTGAGCGAGGACACCGCCAAGCGCTACGAGGCCTACGGCTGGCACGTGGTGACGGTGCACGGCGGTGAGGACGTGCAGGGCCTGCTCGAGGCGCTCGAGGCGGCCAAGGCCGAGACCGACCGGCCGAGCCTGATCGTGCTGCGCACCGTCATCGGCTACCCCGCGCCGAACAAGATCAACACCGGTGACGCGCACGGCGCCGCGCTCGGCGCCGAGGAGGTCGCCGAGGTCAAGAAGGCGCTGGGCTTCGACCCGGAGCAGTCCTTCCAGGTCTCCGAGGAGGTGCTGGCCCACGCCCGCCGGGTCGCCGAGCGCGGCGAGGCCGCCCACGCCGCGTGGCAGCAGCGGTTCGACGCCTGGGCCGCGGCCAACCCGGAGCGCCACGCGCTGCTCGAGCGGCTGCGCGAGCGCGAGCTGCCCGCCGGCTGGCAGGAGAAGCTGCCGACCTTCGAGCCGGACGCCAAGGGCGTGGCCACCCGGAAGGCCTCCGGTGAGGTGCTCTCGGCGCTGGCCGACGTGCTGCCGGAGCTGTGGGGCGGTTCGGCCGACCTCGCCGGCAGCAACAACACGACGATGAAGGGCGTGGACTCCTTCGGACCCGAGTCCATCTCCACGCCGCAGTTCACCGCCCGCCCCTACGGCCGCACGCTGCACTTCGGCATCCGCGAGCACGCGATGGGCGCGGTGCTCAACGGCATCGCCCTGCACGGCGGAACCCGCCCCTACGGCGGCACGTTCCTGGTGTTCAGCGACTACATGCGCCCCGCGGTGCGGCTCGCCGCGCTGATGCGCGCGCCCGTGGTCTACGTCTGGACGCACGACTCCATCGGCCTCGGCGAGGACGGCCCGACGCACCAGCCGATCGAGCACCTCGCCTCGCTGCGCGGGATCCCGGGGTTGTCGGTCGTCCGCCCGGCCGACGCCAACGAGACCGTCGCCGCGTGGCGGACCGTGCTGGAGAACCCGACCGGCCCGGCCGGTCTGGCGCTGACCCGGCAGGGCGTGCCGACGCTGGAGGGCACCGACTCCGCGGGCGTGGCCCGCGGCGGCTACGTGTTGGCCGACGCCGGCGACGGGAACCCCGAGGTGGTGATCGTTGCCACCGGTTCCGAGGTGCACCTCGCGGTCGAGGCGCGGAAGAATCTCGAGGCCGAGGGCGTTTCCACCCGTGTGGTGTCCATGCCGTGCGTGGAGTGGTTCGACGCGCAGGACGCCGCGTACCGCGAGAAGGTGCTGCCGTCCGCGGTCCGCGCGCGCGTCTCCGTCGAGGCCGGCATCGCCCAGCCGTGGGAGCGGTTCGTGGGCGACGCCGGCGAGGCGGTCTCCCTCGAGCACTTCGGCGCTTCGGCGGACTACAAGACGCTGTACGCCGAGTTCGGCATCACCAGCGACGCCGTCGTCGACGCCGCCCGGCGCAGCCTGAGCAACGCACGCAACGCGTGAGCGGAGGAACACAGTGACGAGCAACGCGAACCTCACGGCGCTGAGCGAAGCCGGGGTGTCGATCTGGCTGGACGACCTGTCCCGCCAGCGCATCGACTCCGGCAACCTCGCCGAGCTGATCAGCGACTACGCGGTCGTGGGTGTCACCAGCAACCCCACGATCTTCGCCAAGGCGATGTCGAACGCGGCCGACTACGACGACAAGATCCGCGAGCTGGCCGCCCGCGGTGCCGGCGTGGACGACGCGGTGCGTGAGCTGACCACCGCCGACGTCCGGGACGCGGCCGACGTGTTCCGGCAGACCCACGAGGCCACCGGCGGCGTGGACGGCAAGGTCTCGCTCGAGGTGGACCCGCGCCTGGCCCACGACACCGAGCGCACCGTCTCCGAGGCCCTGGACCTGTGGAAGGCCGTCGACCGGCCGAACCTCATGGTCAAGATCCCCGCGACGGAGGCAGGCCTGCCGGCGATCACCCGCACGCTGGCCGAGGGCGTGAGCGTCAACGTGACGCTGATCTTCTCGGTCGAGCGCTACAAGGCGGTCATGGACGCGTTCATGGCCGGTCTGGAGCGGGCCGAGGCCAACGGGCACGACCTGAGCACGATCTTCTCGGTGGCGTCGTTCTTCGTCTCCCGCGTGGACACCGAGGTCGACAAGCGCCTGGCCCAGGTCGACGGCGGCGACGACCTCGCGGGGCGGGCGGCCATCGCCAACGCGCAGCTGGCCTACGCCGCCTACCAGGAGCGCTTCTCCACCGAGCGGTGGCAGGCGCTGGCCTCCGCGGGTGCGCACGAGCAGCGTCCGCTGTGGGCCTCCACCGGCGTGAAGGATCCGGCGATGTCCGACACCCGCTACGTCGACGGGCTGGTCGCGCCGAACACGGTCAACACCATGCCGGAGGACACCCTCCACGCCACCGCCGACCACGCCGACGTGCGCGGTGACACCGTCACCGGCACCGCCGAGCGCGCCCAGCAGGTCTTCGACCGCCTCAGCGAGCTGGGCATCGACCTCGACGACGTGTACGCGGTGCTGGAGCGCGAGGGCGTCGAGAAGTTCGAGAAGTCCTGGAACGAACTGCTCGACACCGTGGCCGACCAGCTGCGGCGAGCCGGCTGAGCCGCTCGCCTCGTCCCCGAGGACCTGTTCCGCAACGCCGCGCACCCGCTCGCGACGGGGAGTCAGGGACAGGCTCCGATCCCGGGCCGGCGCGGCGCGTGCTGCCTGCCGCGCCGGCCCGGATGGGCGACACTGTGGTCGCTTCCCGCCACATCACCGATCGTGCAAAAGGAACAACATTGGCAACCGATCTTTCCGTCGACATTCCCGATGTGACGCTGGCGGCCGAAGCTCGACCGCTGGTCGAGCGGCTCGCCGCCGAGGAGGTTGCCGGCAAGCTCGCGGCAGGCGACCCCACCCTGTGGGGCCCTGCCGCTGAGAGCGAGGCATCCGTCCGGCTGTCCTGGACGACGCTGCACGAGAGCTCCCGCCCGCTGCTGGCCGAGATCGACGCGCTGCGCGCCGAACTGCACGCCGAGGGCCTGGACCGCATCGTGCTGGCCGGCATGGGTGGCTCCTCGCTGGCACCCGAGGTCATCACCGCGACGGCGAACGTGCCGCTGACCGTGCTGGACACGACCGATCCGGGCCAGGTGGACGATGCGCTGCAGGGCGACCTGGACCGCACCGTCCTCGTGGTCTCGTCGAAGTCCGGCACCACCGTGGAGACCGACAGCCACCGCCGGATCTTCGAGAAGGCTTTCTCCGACAACGGAATCGATCCTGTGAGCCGGATCATCGTCGTCACCGACCCCGGCTCCCCCATGGAGTCGGCCGCGCACGAGGCCGGCTACCGCAAGGTGTTCACCGCCGACCCGAACGTCGGCGGCCGCTACTCGGCGCTGACCGCCTTCGGACTGGTCCCGGCCGGACTCGCCGGCGCGGACATCGCCACGCTGCTGGACGACGCCGCCGCCGCGTTCGACCGGCTGCGCGCCGACAGCACCGACAACCCCGCCCTGTGGCTGGCCGGAGCGCTGGGGGCCGCGCACGCCGGCGGCGCCGAGAAGCTCGTGTTCGCCGACACCGGCTCGGGCATCGCCGGCTTCGGCGACTGGGTGGAACAGCTCATCGCCGAGTCCACCGGCAAGAACGGCACCGGGCTGCTGCCCGTCGTCGTGGAGAACCCGGAAGCGCCCGGCTTCGGCGACGCCGGCTCCGACGCCACCCCGGTCGCCGTGGGGCCCGCCGCCTCCGGCGCGGCCGTGTCGTCCACCGGCCCGCTCGGCGGCATGTTCCTGCTGTGGGAGTTCGCCACCGCGCTGGCGGGCAGGCTGCTCGGCATCAACCCGTTCGACCAGCCCGACGTGGAGGCGGCCAAGAAGGCCGCCCGCGCGCTGCTCGACGGGCCGACCGGAGGCCCCGCGGCCACGCCGGCCCTGGTGGACGGGTCCATCGAGGTCCACCCCTCCGGCGACTGGCTCAGCGCCGGCACCGGGTCGGTGGCCGATGCGCTGCGCGTGTTCCTGAGCAACGCGACGAGCACCGGCTACGTGGCGGTCCAGGCCTACCTCGACCGGTTGGACGACGCCTCGGCGTCCGTGCTGCGCTCCGAGATCGCCCGCCGCACCGGTCTGCAGACGACCTTCGGCTGGGGCCCGCGGTTCCTGCACTCCACCGGCCAGTACCACAAGGGCGGGCACCAGAACGGCGTGTTCCTGCAGCTGACCGGGTCCTCCGAGCAGGACCTCGAGGTGACCGACCGCCCGTACACGCTGGGCGGTCTG
Source organism: Salinifilum aidingensis (assembly GCF_054782015.1). NCBI lineage: Bacteria > Bacillati > Actinomycetota > Actinomycetes > Pseudonocardiales > Pseudonocardiaceae > Salinifilum > Salinifilum aidingensis. The sequence continues at coordinate 172,020 of NZ_BAAGTH010000011.1, forward strand.
CAGCGCGCCCAGGCGCTCGGTGACGGCCAGGTCCTGGCCGACCGCGGCCGCCCAGTGCTGCGGCTGCACCTGACCGACCGCGCTGCGGGGCTCGTCGAGCTCATGCAAGCCATTCAGCAACTCCCCCGAGGGGGTGCGGCGTGACTGCCTCCACCGACAACACCCGACAGGCCAACCCCCTGCGCGACCCCCGCGACAAGCGGCTGCCGCGCATCGCGGGCCCGTGCGGGTTGACGATCTTCGGCGTCACCGGGGACCTCTCCCGCAAGAAGCTGATGCCGGCGATCTACGACCTCGCCAACCGGGGCCTGCTGCCGCCCGGCTTCGCGCTGACCGGCTTCGCCCGGCGCGACTGGGAGAACCAGGACTTCGAGGAGATCGTCCGGGAAGCCGTCAAGGAGCACGCGCGGACCCCGTTCAGCCAGACCGTGTGGGACCGGCTGGCCGAGGGCATCCGCTTCGTCTCCGGCTCCTTCGACGACCCCGACGCGTTCGACCAGCTGGCGAACACCGTCAAGGAGCTCGACGCCGAGCGGGGCACCGGCGGCAACCACGCGTTCTACCTGTCGGTGCCGCCGAAGGCCTTCCCCACGGTGCTCACCCAGCTGTCCCGCTCGGGCCTGACGCAGCAGTCGGACGACAGCTGGCGGCGCGTGGTCGTGGAGAAGCCCTTCGGCCACGACCTGGAGAGCGCCCAGGAGCTCAACCGCATCGTCAACGAGGTCTTCCCCGAGGAGTCGGTGTTCCGCATCGACCACTACCTCGGCAAGGAGACGGTGCAGAACATCCTGGCGCTGCGGTTCGCCAACCAGATGTTCGAGCCGCTGTGGAACTCGCACTACGTCGACCACGTGCAGATCACCATGGCCGAGGACATCGGCCTCGGCGGCCGCGCCGGCTACTACGACGGCATCGGCGCCGCCCGCGACGTGATCCAGAACCACCTGCTGCAGCTGCTGGCGCTGACGGCGATGGAGGAGCCGGTCTCGTTCTCCCCGCAGGACCTGCGGGCGGAGAAGAGCAAGGTGCTGTCGGCGACGAAACCTGTCGGACCGTTCGACCAGACCACCGCCCGCGGCCAGTACACCGGCGGGTGGCAGGGCGGCTCGCTCGTCCCCGGCCTGCACGAGGAGGGCGGCTTCGCCGCGGACTCCACCACGGAGACCTTCGCCGCGCTCACCCTGGAAGTGGAGAGCCGCCGCTGGGCCGGAGTGCCGTTCTACCTGCGCACCGGCAAGCGGCTGGGCCGGCGGGTCACCGAGATCGCCGTGGTGTTCAAGCGCGCCCCGCACCTGCCGTTCGACAGCACGATGACCGAGGAGCTCGGGCAGAACGCCCTGGTCATCCGGGTGCAGCCGGACGAGGGCGTGACCATGCGCTTCGGCGCGAAGGTGCCCGGCAGCTCCATGGAGGTCCGGGACGTGACCATGGACTTCGGCTACGGTCACGCCTTCACCGAGTCCTCCCCGGAGGCCTACGAGCGCCTCATCCTCGACGTGCTGCTCGGCGAGCCCTCGCTGTTCCCCGTCAACGAGGAAGTCGAGCTGTCCTGGCAGATCCTCGACCAGGTGCTGGAGCACTGGGCCGAGCGGGGGAAGCCCGAGCAGTACAAGGCGGGCACGTGGGGCCCGCCGTCGGCGGACAAGATGCTGGCCCGCAGTGGACGCTCCTGGAGGCGACCGTGATCATCGACCTGCCGTCGACCACCACGTCGCAGGTGAACAACAAACTCGTCGAGCTGCGCGAGACCGGTGGTGCGGTCGCGCTGGGCCGGGTGCTCACCCTGGTCATCGTCACCGGGGACGGCACCGAGGTGGAGCAGTCCATCCAGGACGCCAACGACGCCAGCCGCGAGCACCCCTGCCGGGTGATCGTGGTGGCGCGCGGGGCCCGGCAGGCCGCGCCGCGGCTGGACGCCCAGATCCGCATCGGCGGTGACGCCGGGGCCTCCGAGGTGCTCGTGCTGCGGCTGTACGGCCCGTTGGCGGACGAGGGAGCGGGCTGCGTGGTGCCGCTGCTGCTCTCCGACACCCCGGTGGTGGCCTGGTGGCCCTCCGACGCGCCGGAGCACCCGGCCAAGGACCCGATCGGGGCGCTGGCGCACCGGCGGATCACCGACGCGGCCGCCGAGGTCGACCCCATCCAGACGCTGCGGCAGCGGGTGAAGTCCTACTCCGCTGGCGACACGGACCTGGCCTGGACCCGGTTGACCTCGTGGCGCGCGCTGCTGACCGCCGCGCTGGACCTGCCGCCCCACGAGGACATCACCGCGGCAGCGGTCACCGGTGCCGCGGACTCGCCGTCCACGGACCTGCTGGCCGCGTGGCTGGCCAGCAACCTGAACATCACGGTGCGGCGCCAGGAGCACGAGCGCGGCCCCGGCATCGTCGCGGCCGTGCTGGAACGCCCCTCCGGCAACATCGAGATCATCCGCCCGGACGGCCAGACCGGCACGCTCACCCAGCCCGGCCAGCCGGAGCGGCGGGTGGCGCTGCAGCGCCGGCACGTGCGCGACTGCCTCAGCGAGGAGCTGCGCCGCCTCGACCGCGACGAGATCTACGAGGAGACGCTGGGCTGGCTCGACCGCGTCGACCGGCAGGGCCCGGAGGAGGCGCGGCCCTCCGAGCAGAAGCAGGCCGCGGCGGGAACGGAGGCCGGAGCATGAGCACCGTCCTCGTCCACGACAACGGTGATCTGCTCGCCGCGGCGGCCGCGGCGCGGCTGATCACGAAGCTGGCCGACGCCCAGGCCGAGCGCGGCGCCGCCTCGGTGGTGCTCACCGGCGGCCGCACCGGCAACGCCGTGCTGGAGCACGTCCGCACGTCCCCGGCCCGGGACGCGGTGGACTGGTCGCGCGTCGACGTCTACTGGGGCGACGAGCGCTACGTCCCCGCGGACGACGAGGAGCGCAACGAACGGCAGGCCCGGCAGGTGCTGCTGGACCACCTGCGGCTCGACCCGCGCCGCGTGCACTGCCCGCCGCCCGCGGACGGCGCGTTCGGCGAGGACGTGGAAGCGGCCGCGGAGCACTACGCCGAGGTCCTGGCCCAGCACGCGCCGGATGGTGCGCACCCGCGGGTGCCGCGGTTCGACGTGTGCATGCTCGGCGTCGGCGAGGAGGGCCACACGGCCTCGCTGTTCCCCGACACCCCGCACGTGCGGGAGTCGGTGCGCACCGTCGTCGGCGTGCGGGACTGCCCGAAACCGCCGCCGGCGCGGATCTCGCTGACGCTGCCGGCGATCAACGCCGCCACCGAGGTGTGGTTGATGACGACCGGTTCCGGCAAGGCCCAGGCCGTGGCCGCCGCGCTGGACGGGACCACTCCGCCGGCGGACATCCCGGCCGCGGGCGCGCGGGGCCGCCAGCGGACGCTGTGCCTGCTGGACGAAGCCGCCGCGGCCGAGCTGCCGGCGGGTGGCTGACCGACCGCGCGGGGACCGGCGGCCGCGTGCTCGGCCAGCCGCTCCGCGGGCTCTCCGGGGCACCGGCCTCGCGTGCTGAACGGGGCGTGCCCGCGCGGTGCTGCCGCGCGGGCACGCCCCGTTCTCGTGCCGCGCTGACGTGCTCCCCGCCCTCCGCGGCGGAGTCCTGCGGTGTTGGCGATGCTCCCCGTTCGCGCCGGACCCGTTCGCGCCGAGGCGTGGTGCCGGGCGCGTTGCTGTGCGACCGTTCCCCCGGCGATCAGACGCACCCCAGGAGGCGGATGTGAACGAGCGAACGGTCGATGCGGCGGTCGTGCAGGCGGCACCGGTGGCCTTCGACCCCGGTGCGACCCTGGACAAGGCCGAGGGGTTGCTGCAGCGCGCCACCGCCGGTGGAGCCGAGCTCGTGGTGTTCCCGGAAGCCTTCGTGTCCGCCTACCCGCGCGGCCTCACGTTCGGCGCCAGCGTCGGTGAGCGCACTCCCGAGGGGCGCCGCTGGTACCGGCGCTACTGGGAGTCCAGCGTGGACGTGCCCGGCCCGACCTGCGAGCGGCTGGGCGAGATCGCTCGGACGCACAGCGCGCACCTGGTCATCGGCGTGATCGAGCGGGACGGGGGCACGCTCTACTGCACCGCGCTGATGTTCGCCCCCTCCGGCGAACTGCTCGGCAAGCACCGCAAGCTCATGCCCACCGCGGCCGAACGGCTCGTGTGGGGCTTCGGGGACGGCTCGACGATGCCGGTGGTGCAGACCCCGCTCGGCCGCCTCGGCACGGTGATCTGCTGGGAGAACTACATGCCGCTGCTGCGGATGCACATGTACTCCGAGGGCGTGCAGCTGTACTGCGCGCCGACCGCCGACGCCCGGGAGACCTGGGTCGCCGGCATGCGGCACGTGGCTGCCGAGGGACGGTGCTTCGTGCTGTCGGCCAACCAGTTCGCCCGCCGCGGCGACTACCCGGCGGACTACCCGCTGCAGGGGTCCTCCGAGGAAGTCCTGTGCCGCGGCAACTCGGTCATCGTCTCGCCGCTCGGGGAGGTCCTCGCCGGACCGTCCCTCGACGAGGAGGCGGTGCTGCACGCACGTCTCGACCTCGGGCAGATCGCGGAGGGCAAGTACGACTTCGACGTCGCGGGCCACTACGCCCGCCCCGACGTCTTCCAGCTCGACGTCGACACCTCCGCGCGCCGCCCCGTGCGCACCGAGCGGGACGGGTAGCCCGGGGGACGGCGGGGGCACACCCCGGGGGTCTTGCTAGGTGATGTCGGAGAAGTGCTCCACGGCCCGCGTGTTGCCGGCGACGATGAGCACATCGCCCTCCTGCACCACGGTCGCGGCCGTCGCGTAGGTGAACTCGCGCCCCCGCGTCTTGATCCCCACCACGGTGACGCCGTACTTGTGCCGCAGCTGGGTCTCGCCGAGCGAGCGCCCCACCGCCTCCACCGGGGCCAGGGTCTTCGCCAGCGCGTAGTCGTGCTCGATCTCGATGTAGTCGAGCATCCGGCCGGTGACCAGGTGCGCCACGCGTTCGCCCATGTCGTGCTCGGGCAGGACCACGTAGTGCACGCCGACCCGCTCCAGGATCCGGCCGTGCTGGCGGCTCGTCGCCTTGGCCCAGATGTTCGGGATGCCGAAGTCGACCAGCAGCGAGGTCGTGAGGATGCTGGCCTCCAAGCTGGTGCCGATGGCCACGACGGCGCGCCGGAACTGGTGCACGCCGAGCTGGCGCAGGCTCTCCCGGTCCGTGGTGTCGGCGACGGCCGTGTGCGTGAACGAGTCGGCGTGCCGCTGGACCACGGTGGGGCGGCTGTCGATGCCCATGACCTCGGCCCCGCCCTGGATGAGTTCGGAGGCCAGCGAGCTGCCGAACCGGCCCAGGCCGATGACGACGATCTGGTTCTCCGTGCCTCGTCTAGCCAACGATGGGTCGCTCCTCGGGTCGTTCGTAGCGGCGCGTGCGCTCCCGCAGGGCCAGCGCCGACGCCAGCGTGATCGGACCGAGCCGCCCGACGAACATCAGCACCACCAGCAGGACCTGCCCCGCCGAGGGCAGCTCCCCGGTGATCCCCGTGGACAGCCCCACGGTGGCGAACGCTGAGATCGACTCGAACAGCACCCGGTCCAGCCGGAACGGAGTGATGGCGAGCAGGACGATCGTGGACACGACGACAGCGGCCACGCCGATGAGCACGATGGTCAGTGCCTGCCGCTGCACCCCTTCGGGAATCCTACGCCCCATCACGTGCACGCTGGGCTCCCCGCGGATCTCGGCGAAGATGACGAACGCCAGCAGCGCGAACGTGGTGACCTTGATGCCGCCGGCGGTGCCCGCGCTGCCGCCGCCGATGAACATGAGCACGTCCTGCACGAGCAGGGTCACCGCGTGCATGTCCTCCACCGGCACCGTGTTCAACCCCGCGGTGCGGGGCATGACGCCGGCGAAGGTCGCCGCCAGCAGCTTCTCCGGCCAGGGCAGCGGTCCGAGCGTCGACTCGTTGGTCCACTCCCCGGCCATGACGGCGATGATGCCGACGGCGAAGAGCACGCCCGTGGCCAGCAGGGTGATCTTGGTGTGCAGGCTCCACTGCCGGGGCGTGCTGAACCGGTGGAACAGCTCCAGCCACACCGGGAAGCCGAGCCCGCCGGCGATGACGGCGAAGATCACCGGCAGGCACACCCACGCATCGCCGACGAAGCCGGACAGGCTGTCGGAGTACAGGGCGAACCCGGCGTGGTTGAACGCCGAGACGGCGTGGAAGATCCCCTCGTACAGCGCGCTCGGCAGGTCCCGCCCGTAGGTCGCGTGCAGGCGGATGACCAGGAACACCGCCGTGATCGTCTCGATCGTCACCGCGAGCACGAGGATGCGCCACACCACCCCGCGCACCTCGCCGAGCCCCAGCGTCTTGGTCTCGGTCTGCGCGCTCAGCCGCATGCGCAGGCCGAAGCGGCGGAACACCGCCACGCTCAGCAGCGAGGCCAGCGTCATGATGCCCACGCCGCCGATCTGGAACAGCACGAGCAGGACGACCTCTCCGGCGGTGGACCAGTAGCTCGGCGTGTCCACCACGATCAGGCCGGTGATGCACACGGCCGAGGTGGCGGTGAACAGCGCGGTGACGAAGTCGACCTCGCCCGTCTCGGTCATCATCGGGAGCATGAGCACTCCCGTGCCGATGGCGATCATCAGGGCGAATCCGAGTACGACGAGGACCGGCGGCCGCCGCAGCAGTGCCGCCGCCCCCGAGCGTTGCGCCGTGACCTGAGGCGTGTTCGGTGACGCCATGCCTCCGGAAAGCACCCGCGCAGCGTACTCCCGCCCCGCGGTGATCAGAACGCGAGGTCGGCCGTGACCACCACGCCGTCGCGGTCGCAGACGACGTGCTCGCCCGGGACGAAGCGCACCCCGCCGAGCTCGACCGGGACGTCGCGCTCCCCCTCGCCGGTCTTGGAGCTCTTGCGGGGGTTCGTGCCGAGGGCCTTCACGCCGAACTGCATGTCGGCGAGCACGGCGGCGTCGCGCACCGCGCCGTTGATGAGCACCCCGCTCCAGCCCTGCGCGCGACCGGACTCGGCGATGAGATCACCCATCAGCGCGGTGTGCAGCGACCCCGCACCGTCGATGACGAGCACCGCACCCTCACCCGGTTCGGCGAGGATCTTCTTGACCAGGCCGTTGTCCTGGTAGCAGCGGACCGTGCGGATCGTCCCGGAGAAGTGCACGACGCCGCCGCAGTCGCGGAACTGCACATCGCAGCTGCGGACCGATTCGCCGTCGCGGTCCGCGAGGTCCGTCGTGGCAGGGATCATGGCTCTCACCTCCGCGTGCGAGGCGCCCGACCGGATGCCGGAGCGCTGTTCGAGGCGGCGAGCCTAACCCGGTGGGCGCAGCGCTGACCTCCGGCCTAGACGTAGGCCACACCGTCCGCGACCACGCGGCCGCGCCCCGCGCTCACCGGAGGAGCGGCCGGGCCCGGCCGCGCACCGCTCCCTGCCCGGACTCCCGGGGCCTTCCCGGGAACGTCGCCGCCCCGGGAGGTGCGGGCGGGGCGCCGGGGCGTTCGGGGCTCGTCGCGGGGGAGTCACGCCTCGCCGCGGCGGGCGCGCAGCCGGTTCAGCGCCTCGCCCAGCAGGGCCTCGCCGTCCGCGTCGGTGCGGCGTTCCTGCACGTAGGCGAGGTGGCTCTTGTACGGCTCGGTGCGCCGGCCCTCCGGCGGATCCGCGCGGTCGCGGCCCGCGGGCTGGCCGCAGCGCGAGCACTCCCACTCCGCCGGCGGCGCGACGTCCGCGGCGAAGGACGGGCGGACCCGGTGCCCGTTGGCGCACCAGTAGTCCACGCGCTGCCGCGGCGCGGACTCACCGCGCTCCGCCTCGCTCACGTTCGGCCCGGAACCGACCCGCACCCCGCGAATGGCCTCGCCGCCAGTCATCTCTGTTCACCCCACCGTGTGACTTGCGAACGCGTGCTCGGCGCGGTCGGTCTCCGCTGCGCACCGGCGCCGCCGCAGCCGCCGTGCGGACCGCCCCGATCGCGGTTCGCGAGCGCTCGTCCTAGCCGCCCATCTTGATCAGCAGGCCGGTCCCGATGATGCAGATCACCCACAACGCGATGACGAACAGCGTGAAGCGGTCGAGGTTCTTCTCCGCCACGCTGGAACCGGCCAGGTTGGATTGCATACCGCCGCCGAACAGCGAGGACAGTCCGCCGCCCTTGGCCTTGTGCAACAGCACCAGCAACACGAGCAGCACGCTCAGCGCGAGCAGCGCGATCTGCAGAATAAGAGTCATCTCGTCCTCGTTCGTACAGCGGTTCGCAACACAGCGTACCGGGGAGCCCACCGCAGGTGATCACCCGGTCGCTCGCGGACGACCCCACGCGCGGTGCGGTACGGCGCCAGGGTAACGAGGCACCACCCGCGCCGGTGCGCACGGGCACCCGCCGAGGACGCGGGCGCCGGCGCGAGCGGACTCGCGACCGGCGCCCCGCCAACGTCCTCGCGGCGCCCCCGGGAGGTCCACCGCAGTGCGGTCACGGCAGCGGGCCGCCCGCGGCCATCGCGCTCATCTTGGCGAACTCGTCGCCGTTGAGGCTCGCGCCCCCGACGAGCGCGCCGTCGATGTCCTGCTGGCCGAGCAGCTCGCCGATGTTGCTCGACTTCACCGAGCCGCCGTAGAGGATGCGGACCTCCTCGGCCACCTCCGGGCCGTACTTGTCGGTCAGCGCCCGCCGCAGCGCCCCGCAGACCTCCTGGGCGTCCTCGGAGGTGGCGACCTTGCCGGTACCGATGGCCCACACCGGCTCGTAGGCGATCACGCTCCCGCGCACCTGCTCGGCCCGGAGGCCCTTGAGCCCCTCGATGAGCTGGCCGGTGCAGTGGGCGACGTGCTCGCCGGACTCGCGCACGTCCAGCGCCTCGCCGACGCACGTGATCGGCGTGATCCCGTTCTTCAACGCCGCCCGCACCTTGCGGTTGACGACCTCGTCGGTCTCGGCGTGCTGCTCGCGGCGCTCGGAGTGGCCGACCACGACGTAGCTGCAGCCCAGCTTGGCCAGCATGCTCCCGGAGACCTCACCGGTGTAGGCACCGGAGTCGTGCCGGGAGACGTCCTGCGCGCCGTACTTGACCAGCAGCTTGTCGCCGTCGACGAGCGTCTGCACGCTGCGGATGTCGGTGAACGGCGGCAGCACGGCCACCTCGACCTTGGAGAAGTACTTCTCCGGCAGGGCGAAGGCGAGCTTCTGCACCAGGGCGATGGCCTCGAGGTGGTTGAGGTTCATCTTCCAGTTGCCCGCGATCAGCGGCAGCCGGCTCATCACTCACCGCCTTCCAGCACCGCCACGCCGGGCAGCGTCTTGCCTTCCAGGAACTCCAGGGAAGCTCCGCCTCCGGTGGAGATGTGCGAGAAGCCGTCCTCGGGCAGGCCGAGCTGGCGCACCGCCGCCGCCGAGTCGCCGCCGCCGACGACGCTGAACGCCGAGGAGTCCACGACGGACTGCGCGATGGCGCGGGTGCCCTCGGCGAAGGCGGCGAACTCGAACACGCCCGCGGGCCCGTTCCAGAACACGGTGCGGGCACCGCCGATGACCTCGGCGAAGCGCTGGCGGCTGTCCGGGCCGATGTCCAGGCCCATCCAGTCGGCCGGGATCTCGTCCACGGCCACGGTCCGCGTGGCCGCGTCGGCGGCGAACCGGTCGGCGACGACGACGTCGACCGGCAGCATGAGCTTGTCGCCGTGCTCGCGCAGCAGCTCGCGGGTGCTCTCCAGCTGCTCCTGCTGCACCAGCGACTGGCCGACCTCGTAGCCCTGCGCGGCCAGGAACGTGTAGGCCATGCCGCCGGTGATGAGCAGCTCGTCCACCTTGGGCAGCAGCGCCTGGATCACGCCGAGCTTGTCGGAGACCTTCGAACCGCCGAGCACGACCGCGTACGGCCGCTGCGGATCACCGGTCAGCGTGCGCAGCACGTCCACTTCGGACAGAACGAGACCGCCGCCGTAGGCGGGCAGCAGCTTGGCCACGTCGTAGACGGAGGCCTGCTTGCGGTGCACCACGCCGAAACCGTCGGAGACGAAGGCCGCCTCGGAACCGACCAGCGCCGCCAGCTCGTCGGCCAGCGCGGCCCGCTCGGCGTCGTCCTCGCTGGTCTCCCGCGGGTCGAAACGCACGTTCTCCAGCAGCACGACGCCGCCGTCGGCCAGCGCCCGCACCCGGTCCTGCGCGGACTCGCCGACGACGTCGCCGGCCAGGTCCACGGTGGTGTCCAGCAGCTCACCCAGGCGCCGGGCCACCGGGCGCAGCGAGAACTGCGGGTCCGGCTCGCCCTTGGGCCGCCCCAGGTGGGCGGTGACGACCGTGCGCGCGCCGGCCTGCTGCAGCTTCCGCAGCGTCGGCAGCACCGCCTGCACCCGGCCGTCGTCGGTGATCGTCTCGCCGTCCAGCGGGACGTTGAGGTCGGCGCGCACGAGCACGCGCCGACCCGCAACACCCGCGGACAGCAGATCGTCCAGGTTCTTCACGATCCGCTCCGGGTTCCGACTCAGGAGATCTTCTTGCCGACCAGCGCGGTGATGTCCACCAGGCGGTTGGAGTAGCCCCACTCGTTGTCGTACCAACCGACGATCTTGACCTGGTTGCCGATGACCTTGGTCAGCGGCGCGTCGTAGATCGTGGAGTGCGGGTCGGTGACGATGTCGGTGGAGACGATCGGGTCCTCGCTGTAGCGCAGCACGCCCTGCAGCCTGCCGGCGGCAGCGGCCTCGCGGAACGCCTCGTTCACGTCCTCCTCGGTGACGCCGCTGGCCGAGATCGTGGCGGTCAGGTCGGTGACCGAACCGGTCGGCACCGGCACGCGCATCGCGTAGCCGTCGAGCTTGCCGTTGAGCTCCGGCAGGACCAGGCCGATGGCCTTGGCCGCACCGGTGGAGGTCGGCACCACGTTGACCGCGGCGGCACGCGCGCGGCGCAGGTCCTTGTGCGGGCCGTCCTGGAGGTTCTGGTCGGCGGTGTAGGCGTGCACCGTGGTCATCAGGCCCTGCTCGATGCCGAAGGAGTCGTTGAGCACCTTGGCCATCGGCGCCAGGCAGTTGGTGGTGCACGAGGCGTTGGACAGGACGGTCTGCGAACCGTCGTACTGGTCGTCGTTGACGCCCAGCACCACGGTGAGGTCCTCGCCCTTGGCCGGAGCCGAGATCAGGACCTTGCGCGCGCCGCCCTCGTCGACGTGCTTGCGCGCCTGCTCGGCCTGGGTGAACAGACCGGTCGACTCGACGACCACGTCCACGCCCAGGTCCCCCCACGGCAGCTTGCCCGGGTCCTTCTCCGCGAGGATCTTGATGAGCTTGCCGCCCACCTCGATGCCCTCGTCGGTGACCTTGACCTCCTCGTCGACGCGCCCGAGGACGCTGTCGTACTTCAGCAGGTGCGCCATGGTCGCGACGTCGCCGAGGTCGTTGGCGGCCACGACTTCGATGTCCTGGTTGCTGGCGAGCGCGGCGCGCCAGAAGTTCCGACCGATGCGACCGAAGCCGTTGATCCCTACGCGAGTGGTCACGCTGATCTCTCCTCGTGACTGACCCAGCCGCCGCGGCGGTGGGTGAGGTTGCTGGTCTCGGTTCCACCCTATCTGTCCCCCGGATGGGCGCACCCGGCGGTGCGCGCAGCGCCGACCGGCCTCCCGCCGCACGTCAGCGCCCCACCTGGCGGGTCAGACCTCGGCCTCGAGCATCTCCTGGGTCACCGCGGACTCGGTGTCGGGCAGGCCGAGCTCGCGGGCGCGCTTGTCCGCCATGGCCAGCAGCCGCCGGATCCGCCCGGCGACGGCGTCCTTGGTCATCGGCGGATCGGCGAGCTGGCCCAGTTCCTCGAGGGAGGCCTGCCGGTTCGACAGCCGCAGCCGGCCCGCCACCAGCAGGTGCTCCGGGGCGGTGCCGCCGAGCAGCTCCATCGCGCGCTCCACCCGGGCGGCCGCGGCCACGGCCGCCCGCGCGGACCGGCGGAGGTTGGCGTCGTCGAAGTTGGCCAGGCGGTTGGCCGTGGCCCGCACCTCGCGGCGCATCCGCCGCTCCTCCCAGGCGAGCACGCTGGTGTGCGCCCCGATCCGGGTGAGCAGCGCGCCGATGGTGTCCCCGTCGCGGACGACGACGCGGTCGGCGCCGCGCACCTCCCGCGACTTGGCCTGCACGCCGAGCCGCCGGGCCGCGCCGACGAGCGCCAGGGCCGCTTCCGGCCCGGGGCAGGTCACCTCGAGCGAGGAGGACCGCCCCGGTTCGGTCAGCGAGCCGTGCGCGAGGAACGCACCCCGCCAGGCGGCCTCGGCGTCGCACTCGCCGCCGGAGACGACGTGGGCCGGCAGTCCGCGGACCGGTCGACCGCGCGGATCGAGCAGGCCGGTCTGCCGCGCCAGGCTCTCCCCTCCGGAGACGACGCGCACCACGTACCGGGTGCCCTTGCGCAGGCCGCCCGAGGTGATCACGTGCACGTCGGAGTGCTGCCCGAACAGGTCGTGGATCTCCTTGCGCAGCCGACGCGCCGTGGATCCGCTGTCCAGCTCGGCCTCGACGACGACCCGTCCGGCAACGATGTGCAGACCGCCGGAAAAGCGCAGCAGGGAGGACACCTCAGCCCGCCGGCAGCACGTCTTGGTCACCGACAACCGACTCAATTCGTCTTTGACCGCTGCGGTCATCGCCACCGGTCCATCCTCCTTTCCAGCGCGGTTCGCAGACTCGCCGCCAACGCCTCCGGGTCGTGCCGCCCGCGGGCGGCACCGGAAGCGATGGTGCACAGCACAGTCTGCGCACCGAGATCATCCGCCGCAGCGCGGAGGCGTCCCGGAGTCGGCACGGAGGCGGCGTCGGCCAACACCGCGTCGACCCGCAGCTGCGGCGCGTGCTGCGAGAGTACGTCGAGGTGCTGCTCGGGCGAGAAACCCGCCGTTTCACCTGGTTGAGGGACAAGATTGAGGACGACGAACCGCTGCGCCTCCGTGGCCACGAGAGCCTCCCGCAGCTCCGGGACCAGCACGTGCGGCAGCACGCTGGTGAACCACGAGCCGGGCCCGAGGACCACGAGATCGGCCTCCCGCACGGCCTGCACGGCCTCCGGGCAACCCCGCGGGTCCTCCTCCCCCGCGGCGAACAATCGCACCTGTTTCACACGACCGGGTGTACTCGCGATGGCGACCTGACCCCGGATGGACCGCACCGCGTCCGGATCGGAGTCGAGCCCGACCACGTCCGCCTGCATGTCCAGCGGACTCCGCGACATCGGCAGCACCCGCCCCGCGGTACCGAGCAGAGCGCAGGCGTGGTCGAGCACCCGCACCGGGTCGCCCAGCACGTCCAGCAGCCCGGCCAGCACGAGATTGCCGACCGCGTGCCCGGCCAGTGCGCCGTTGCCGCCGAAGCGGTGCTCGAACAGCTGCGACCACAGCCGCTCCGCGTCCTCCGCACCGGAGAGCGCGGCGAGCGCCTTGCGCAGATCACCCGGCGGGAGCATGCCCAGCTCCTGGCGCAGCCGCCCCGAGGAACCGCCGTCATCGGCCACGGTGACCACCGCGGTCACGTTCGGCGTGATCCTCCGCAACGCGGACAGCGTGGCCTGCAGGCCGTGCCCGCCGCCCAGCGCCACCACGCGGGGCGCCGCGGCGTCCCCGGTTCGCGCGTGCGCATCCTCCCCCGCGTTCACTCGCGCCCCAAATCCCGGTGCACGGTCTTGACCACGCTCCCGTCCTCGCCGAGGCGGCGGGCCAGCTCCTCCGCCAGGGCCACGCTGCGGTGCTTGCCACCGGTGCAGCCCATGGCCAGGGTGAGGTAGCGCTTGCCCTCGCGGTGGTACCCGGCGCCGACCAGCTGCAGCAGCTCCCGGTAGCGGGTGAGGAACTCGTCAGCTCCCTCCTGCCCCAGCACGTAGTTGCTGACCTCCTCGTCGAGACCGTTGTGCTCGCGCAGCTCCGGGATCCAGAACGGGTTCGGCAGGAACCGGCAGTCCATCACCAGATCGGCGTCCATCGGCAGCCCGTACTTGTAGCCGAACGACAGCACCGTCACCCGCGTGCTCGTGTGCGCCTCGCTGCCGAAGGCGTCCTCGATCTTCGACCGCAGCTGGTGCACCGACAGCCCCGTCGTGTCCAGCATCAGATCGGCCTCGGCGCGCAGCTTCGACAGCAGCGACCGCTCCGCGGCGATCCCGTCGGCCAGCCGGCCCTCCCCCTGCAGCGGATGCCCCCGCCGCACCTGCTCGAACCGGCGGATCAGCTCCGCGTCGGTGGCCTCGAGGAAGACCACGCGCGGCTTGTAGCCCCGCGCGTCCAGGTCCTTGATCACCGAGCCGAGGTCCTCGGTGAACGCCCGGCTGCGCACGTCCATGACCACGGCGACCCGCGTGATCGCCCCGCTCGACCGCGCCCCCAGTTCCACCATCGTCGAGATCAGCTCGGGTGGCAGGTTGTCCACCACGAACCAGCCCAGATCCTCCAGGCACTTGGCCGCGGTGCTGCGGCCGGCGCCGGACAGGCCGCTGACCAGCGCGACCTCGATGCCCGACTGCTCCTCGCTCACGTCCTCCCCCTTCGGTGTTCGCCGAGATCAACCCGTGCCACCATTCTGCTCCCCCGCGAGCGCGGCGCGCACGGTTTCCGCGGTGCGCCGCCCGATGCCGGGCACCTGCGCGATGTCGTCCACGCCGGCCTGCCGCAGCTTGCGCACCGAGCCGAAGTGCTTGAGCAGGGCGGCGCGCCGCGTCTGGCCCAGCCCCGGGATCGAGTCCAGCTCGGAGGCCGTCATCCGCTTGCTGCGCTTGGAGCGGTGGTAGCTGATCGCGAACCGGTGCGCCTCGTCCCGCACGCGCTGCAGCAGGTACAGCGCCTCGCTCGTGCGCGGCAGGACCACCGGGTCCGGCTCGGCCGGCAGCCAGATCTCCTCGAGCCGCTTGGCCAGGCCGACGACGGCCACGTCGGTCACCCCGAGCTCGGCCAGCGCGTCGGCCGCGGCGTTGGCCTGCGGTGCACCACCGTCGACCACGAGCAGGTTCGGCGGGTAGGAGAACTTGCGCGGTTTCCCGGTCTCCGGGTCGATGCCCGGGGCCGTCCCCGCCTCGTCCGCGGTGGCCCCCGCACCGGACTCCTGGCCGCCGGCGGTCTCCGCGCCCGCGTCCGGCTCGTCGCCCGCGTCCGGCTGGTCGTCGGCATCCGCTGCGGCCCCGGTCCCCGTTCCGACCTCGGCGGCTTCGCTGGTGGCGTCGGGCTGCACGCCCTCCGGCGTGCCCCCGGTCTCGGCGAGGTAGCGGGCGAACCGGCGCCGCACCACCTCGGCGATCGAGGCGACGTCACCGCCCTCGGCTCCCTCGCGGACGGAGAACCGCCGGTACTCGGACTTGCGCGGCACGCCGTCCTCGAACACGACCAGCGAGGCGACCACGTCGCTGCCCTGCACGTGGCTGACGTCGACGCACTCGATCCGCAGCGGCGCGCTGTCCAGGGCGAGCGCCTCCTGCAGCTCCTGCAGCGCGGCCGAGCGCGCGGTGAGGTCACCGGCGCGGCGCAGCTTGTGCTGCTGGAAGGCCTCCTGGGCGTTGCGCTGGACCGTCTCCAGCAGGGTGCGCTTGTCACCGCGCTGCGGCACGCTCACCGCGACCTTGCTGCCCCGCAACTCGCCGAGCCAGGAGGAGATCGTCTCCACGTCCTCCGGCAGCTGGGGCACGAGGATCCGCTTGGGCACGGGGCTGCCGCCGGCGTCGGCCTGGTCGGCCAGCGCGGCCTGCTCCCCGTAGAACTGGGTGAGGAACTGCGCGGTCAGCCCCGCCAGGTCGGTGTCCTCGACCTTGTCGATGACCCAGCCGCGCTGCCCGCGCACCCGGCCGCCGCGCACGTGGAACACCTGCACCGCCGCGGCCAGCTCGTCCTCGGCGAAGGCGGCCACGTCGGCGTCGGTGCCGTCGCCGAGCACCACCGCCTGCTTCTCCATGGCGCGGCGCAGCGCCTCCAGGTCGTCGCGCAGCCGCGCGGCCCGCTCGAACTCCAGCTGCTCGGAGGCCTCCTGCATGGTGCGTTCCAGGCGGCGCATGAGCTGGTCGGTGCGCCCGGCGAGGAAGTCGCAGAAGTCGTCGACGATCGCGCGGTGGTCCGCGGCGTCGACCCGGCCCACGCACGGCGCGGAGCACTTGCCGATGTAGCCGAGCAGGCAGGGCCGGCCCATCTGCGCGTGCCGCCGGAACACGTTGTCCGAGCAGGTGCGCGCGGGGAACACGCGCAGCAGCGTGTCCAGCGTTTCCCGGATCGCCCACGCGTGCGCGTACGGGCCGAAGTAGCGCACGCCCTTCTTCCGCGGCCCCCGGTAGACGTGCAGCCGCGGGTACTCCTGGTGCAGCGTCACCGCCAGCACCGGGTAGGACTTGTCGTCGCGGTAGCGGACGTTGAACTTCGGGTCGTACTCCTTGATCCAGGAGTACTCCAGTTGCAGCGCCTCGACCTCGGTGTTGACGACCGTCCACCGCACGCCGGTGGCCGTGGTGACCATCCGCTGGGTCCGCGGGTGCAGCCGCGACAGGTCGGCGAAGTAGTTCGACAGCCTGCTGCGCAGGCTCTTCGCCTTGCCGACGTAGATGACCTGCCCGGACTCGTCGTGGAACCGGTACACACCGGGCTGGTCCGGGATGGTTCCGGGGGCGGGGCGGTAGGTGGACGGATCGGCCACGGCCCCAGCTTACGTGGTTCCCTCCCCCCGTGTTCGAACCCTGCACCGGTTGCCCGACCCCGCGGGGCGTGCGGCCCGACCGCGGTTGACGGGGCAGGCCGCTCGCTCAGCCGCGCTGCGGCGGTTCGCAGCGCTCCACCCGGTTGAGCAGCCGGCGGATCCGCGCGCCGTGCACCGGCGAGAGGGCGTAGCCCGGGTAGCTGGCGAACCAGCTGGCGCTGCCGAGGCTGACCGCGTCGGCGCCCGCCCAGAAGTACTCGCGGCAGTCGTCGAACGTGCGCACCCCGCCGGTGCCGATGATCGGCAGCCGCACGCCGGCGTCGCGCAGCTCGCGCACCACGCGCAGGCCGATCGGCTTGATCGCCCGCCCGGAGACCCCGCCGAAGCCGTTGGCCAGCAGCGGCGCGCCCGTCTCCGGGTCCAGCCGCAGCCCCTTGACCGTGTTGATCGCCGTCAGCGCGGACACCCCGTAATCGGCGGCCAGGCGCGCGTGGCCGAGGTAGTCGTAGTCCGGGGAGAGCTTGAGGATCACCGGGTGTGCGCTGCGCGGAACCGCTTCGGCCAGCACCGACTCGATGATCGCGTTGAAGTCGAAGTTGACGTTGTGGCAGGAGACGTTGAACTCCACCGCCGCGATGTCCCCGGCGGGCACGGCAGCGTTGATCCGGTCGACGAGGGTGACGAACTCCTCGGCGGAGAACCCGCCCACCGAGATGATCGTGTTCTGGCCGCGGGTGCGCGGGTAGTAGTCCCGCAGGTAGCTCTCGATGCCGACGTTGCACCAGCCGAAGGCGTTGAGCCAGCCGCCGTCGACCTGCCGCAGCGCGCGGCCGTAGCGCTTGAGCAGCGAGGGCAGCTCGCGCAGCGGCCACTGGTCGCGCGTGGTGAAGTGGCCCTCGCGGGGCTCGACGGTGAGGGTGCGGGTGGTGACCGCGCCGAAGCGCTCCAGCGGCACGAACTGGGAGATCGGGCTCATCCCGTAGGCCATGACGCGGGCGTTGGAGACCCCGTAGCCGAGCAGGCTGGAGGCGGTGACCAGGCGGTTGCGCAGCTGGATGTCACCGAGGCGCACCCCGGGACCCGCCGGTTCGGCCGTCGCGCGTTCCGCGGTTGCGCTCACGATCCCCTCCCACACGGACTGACTGCCGCCTGACCTGCCACCGCCATTGTCCCCCATCCGGGTGCGGCGGTGCGCACCGGTGCGCGGGCCGCGCGGCACCCGGCCCGCCGGACGTGGCGGTGCACCGGCTGATGCGCCCCGCTCTTCCGCCGCCACGCGGGCGCCCGGCAGGATGCGGGACCGCGATCCACTCCGCCGTCCGGGAAGGAACCACGTGGTCGAGCCGACGACGACCGCCCCGAGCCGCACCGAACGCCGCGCCCGCTGGGCGGTCACCGGCTACTTCGTGGTCACCGGGGTGGCACTGGCCACCTGGACCTCGCGCATCCCGGCCATCGCCGGCGACCTCGCGCTCGACGAGGCGGGGGTGACGGTCGCGCTGTTCGCGCTCGCCGCCGGCTCGGTGGTGGCGATGCAGGGCGTCGGCCGCCTGGCCGACCGGTTCGGCAGCGCCCGCGTGCTCGGCCCCGCCGGGGTCCTGCTCGCCGGGAGCGTGCTGCTGCCCGGGATCGCGCCGAACCTGCCCGCGCTGGTCGGGGCGGTGGCCCTGTTCGGCATCGGGCACGGCACCGTCGACGTGGCGATGAACAGCCACGCGCTGCGGGTGCAGCACCGCTACGGGCGACCGATCCTGACCACGTTCCACGCCCTGTTCAGCATCGGCGGGTTGCTGGGCGCCGGGTTCGGGGCGCTGGCCGCGCGGTCCGGGGTGCCGGTGGCCCCGCACTTCCTCACCGCCGCCGCGGTGCTGGCGGCGGTGGTGCTGCTGTCCCGGCGGTTCCTGCTGCCCGCGGAGGACGGTCCGGCCGCGGAGGCACCGGGGGCGGAGCCGGCGCCGGCCCGCGCGCGGGTCCCGACGATCATCGTGCTACTCGGCGCGCTCGGCTTCTGCTGCACGCTCGGCGAGGGCGCCATGGCCGACTGGTCGCCGCTCTACCTCACCGAGGTGGTGCACGCGGGTCCGGCCGTGGCCGCCACCGGGTACGCGGTGTTCTCCGCGGCCATGGCGGTGTTCCGGTTCCTCGGCGACGGGCTGGTGCAGCGCTTCGGTGCGGTGGCGCTGGTGCGCGCCTGCGGGCTCGTCGCCGGTTGCGGGCTGGCGATGACGCTGCTCGTGCGCGACCCGTGGGTGGCGCTGGCCGGGTTCGCCCTGTTCGGCGCGGGCCTGTCGTGCATCGTTCCGCAGGTGTTCAACGCCGCGGGCAACCGCGACCGGCAGCGCAGCGGACGCGACCTCGCCCAGGTCGCCACCTTCGGCTACGCCGGGCTGCTCGCCGGACCCGTGGTGATCGGCCTGGTGGCGCAGGCGTTCGGGCTCACCGCGGGCCTGGCGGTGCCCGCGGCGCTGGCCGTGCTCATCGCCCTGGCGGCCGACGCCGTCCGCCCGCCGCGCCCGGCGTGAGCGCACCCCGACCGCACCGCTCGGCGCGGTCGGGGGAAGGGGGTGCCGGCGGGAAGACAGGGGGAACGGGGCGGGTCCGGGTGCGCCCCGATCCCGGTCGCTCCGGGCGGGGTCACTCCAGGCGGGCCGCCTCGACCGCCGCCCGCAGCCGGGACCGCGCGGTGTCCACGAGCTCGACGAGCTCCGCGGAACCGCCGGGCAGTCCGGTGAGCAGGGGGTCGGTGCCCTCCAGCCCAGCGCGCCGCAGCAGCCGCTTCTCGTTCGTGACCCACTCGCCGCGGGCGGCGAGCACGGCGTGCGCCGCTTGGCAGGCGGCCTGGGCCACCGCTCCCGCCGTCTGCGCCGCCCGCCCGGCCGGGGCGTGGTTCGCCCGGGCGTAGGACAGGCCGAGATCGGCCTGCTGCCACCACACCTCGGGAGCGCTGCGGCGCAGCGCCGCGGGGAACTCGGGCCGCGGCAGGTCACCGCGCAGCACCCGGTTGATCGCCAGTTCGCCGACCACCAGGTACCCGGGGATGCCGGCGAGGTGGAACAGCAGCGGCTCCCAGGCGAACCGGCCCTGCCGCGCCTCGGCGAGGTGGAACTCCACGTCGTCGAGATCGCGGTAGTGCACGTCCACCGGGCGCCCGTCGACCTCCAGCCAGGCCCCGCCGTTGAACACGCGGCCCCAGTCCCCGGGGTCGAACACCTCACCGGGCCAGCCGAGCGCGCGCAGGTCCTCCGCGTCGAACCCGCCGCGGTAGTACAGCGCGACGTCCCAGTCGCTGTCGGCGCGGTGGGTGCCCTCGGCGCGCGAACCGCCCAAGCTCACCGCGACGACGCCCGGCAGCGCCGCCAGACCGTCCGCGACGTGGTCGACGAACGCGGTGTCGTCGAGCACATTCGCCCCTTCCTCCGTCATCGGATCCGCTCGGAGCCGGCTTCCTCCCGTCCGGCGCGCCCCACCGCAAGCGCCGCACCCGAACGAGCGTTTGAACATTTCGCGGGAAAATGCACAAACCCCTGGCCACAGGCACGCGGGGCGCACCGCGCGCTCTCAGCGGGACCTCAGGATTCGGAGTCCTGCTGCTCGGAGGGGGAGCGGTGCCCCGCGTCCGCGTCCGGGCGCTGCGCGTCCGGATCCTGCGGGTCCTGCTCGCGCTGCTCCGCTCCCCGCTCGGCTTCGGCGGTGCGGCGCAGCTCGCGCAGCCGGCGCATCGCGACCACGGCGTGCTCGCCGTCGGTGGCCTGGATCGCCATCACCGGCGTGTACTCGTCGTCGGGCAGTTCCACGCGCGCCCACGCCGCCCCCTCGGGGAAGGTGATGCCCCGCACCTCGCTCCACGGGTGGTGCTTGCTGATGAACGCGTTGCGCACCTCCACCCCGGAGCGGTCGGCCCGCAACCGCGGCAGCGTGGGCACCAGGGCCGCCGCGCCGAGCAGCACGCCGAGCAGCGCCATGGACACCTGGTCGGACACGCGGAAGTACACGCCGGTGGGAGTCTCGCGCAGCATCACGGCCACGACGACGAACAGCGCGACGAGCACCACCGACACCGGAACGGCCACCCGGCGCACCTTGCGGGGGCGGACCTCGACTCGCTGGGCGCTCACAGGAACCCGCGCTCCCCGATGTCGCCGCCGCGGAGGTCGCGCAGCACCAGCGCCGTCTCCAGCGCCGCGGCGGTCGCCTCGAAGCCCTTGTCCTCCACCGAGTCCTCGAACCCGGCGCGCTCGAGCGCCTGCTGGTCCGTCTCGCAGGTGAGCACGCCGTTGCCCACCGCGGTGGACTCGTCCAGCGCGACCCGGGTCAACCCCTGGGTCACCGAGTCGCACACGTAGTCGAAGTGCGGGGTGCTGCCGCGGACGACCACGCCGAGCGCGACGACGGCGTCGTGCTGGTGGGCGAGCTGCTGGCACACCACGGGCAGCTCGACCGAACCGGGCACCCGCACCACCGTGGGCTCGGCCGCGCCGGCCTCGCGGGCGGCCTCCTGCGCCCGCACGAGCATCTGCTCGACGAACTGCGCGTGCCAGCGGATCGCGGCGATGCCGATGCGCAGTCCTCCGGCCCGCGGCACGTCGACCCGCGGGCGCCCCTCGCCACTCATGCCGTCACTCCCGTGTCGCCGATCGAGGAGTCCTCGCCGTCCTCGAGATTGTCCAGGTCGTGGCCCATCCGGTCGCGCTTGGTCTGCAGGTAGCGCAGGTTCTCCGGGTTCGGGCGGATGGGCAGCGGGACCCGGCCGACGATGCGCAGGCCGTATCCCTCCAGCCCGACGCGCTTGTCGGGGTTGTTGGTCAGCAGGCGCATCGACTTGATCCCCAGGTCGCGGAGGATCTGCGCGCCCTGGCCGTAGTCGCGGCCGTCCACGGGCATGCCGAGCTCGACGTTCGCGTCCACCGTGTCGGCACCGCGGTCCTGCAGCTGGTAGGCCTGCAGCTTGTGCAGCAGGCCGATGCCGCGGCCCTCGTGCCCGCGCATGTACAGCACCACGCCGCGGCCGGCTTCGGCGACCTTGGCCATCGCGGCGTCGAGCTGCGGGCCGCAGTCGCAGCGCAGCGAGCCGAGGACGTCACCGGTGAGGCACTCCGAGTGCACCCGCACGAGGATGTCCTCGCCGTCGCCGATCTCGCCGTAGACCAGCGCGATGTGCTCGATGCCGTCGAGGGTGCTGTCGTAGCCGACCGTGCGGAACGTGCCGTGCACGGTGGGGATGCGGGCCTCGGCCACGCGTTCGACCTGCTTCTCGAAGCGCCGCCGGTAGGCGATGAGGTCCGCGATCGTGATCAGCGCCAGGTCGTGCTCGGCGGCGAACAGGTCCAGCTCGTCCCGCCGGGCCATCTCGCCCTCGTTCTTCTGGCTGACCACCTCGCAGAGCGCACCGGCCGGGCGCGTGCCGGCCAGCCGCGCCAGGTCCACCGCAGCCTCGGTGTGCCCGGGCCGGCGCAGCACCCCGCCGTCCCGCGCGCGCAGCGGCACCACGTGCCCCGGGCGGGTGAGGTCGGCCGGCGTCGCGTCGGGATCGGCCAGCAGTGCCGTGGTCCGCGCCCGGTCGGCCGCGGAGATGCCGGTGCTGACGCCTTCGGCCGCGTCCACGGTGACCGTGTACGCCGTGCCCTTGCGGTCCTGGTTCCAGTAGTACATCGGCGGCAGGTCGAGCCGGTCGCAGTCCTGACCGGTCAACGCCACGCAGAGGTAACCGGAGGTGTAGCGGACCATGAACGCGACGAGCTCGGGCGTCGCGTGCTCCGCGGCGAAGATCAGGTCGCCCTCGTTCTCGCGGTCCTCGTCGTCCACGACGACCACGGGCCGCCCCGCTCGGAGGTCCGCGAGAGCGCGTTCGATGCTTGTGAAGGAACTGGTGTCCACGGTGCCGTGCCTTTTCCCGTCTGGCCTGCCGGCCTGCTCGTTGCGAACCCCTCGCGCCGCTAGCGCCGCGGGGTCCCGTCCTTGCCATTATCCTCTCCGCGCGCCGCGGCGTCGGGGCGGACACGACTGAGTTGCGCTGCGGACAAGCGTTCCACGTGTTTGGCCAGCACATCCACTTCGATGTTGACCACGTCACCCGCGGTGCGGCCGCCGAGCGTGGTGAGCTCCTCGGTGGTGGGGATCAGGGCCACGCCGAAGTCGGTCTCGCCGAGCGAGGCCACCGTCAGCGAGACGCCGTCGAGGGTGATCGAGCCCTTCTCCACGACGTAGCGGGCGAGCTCCGCGGGCAGGTCGAAGCGGGTGATCCCCTCCGCGTCGATACCGCGGACGGCGGCCGTGCCGTCGACGTGCCCCTGCACGATGTGGCCGCCCAGGCGGTCCCCGAGAGCCATGGCCCGCTCCAGGTTGACCCGGTCGCCGACCACTCCGCCGCGCAGCGAGGAGCGCCGCAGCGTCTCCTCGACGACGTCGACGGTGAACCGGTCGCCGACCACCTCCACGACGGTCAGGCACACGCCGTTGACCGCGATGGAGTCGCCGTGGCGGGCATCGCCCGTCACCAGCGGCCCGGACACGGTCAACCGGCTGCCGGCCTCGTGCGGCTCCACCGCCACGACCGTGCCGAGCTCCTCGACGATGCCGGTGAACACCTGCTGCCTCCTCGCTTCACGATGCTGTCGGGGTCGTCCGGGGCACCGCGCTGACGCGCAGGTCGCCTCCGGTGCGGGCGACGTCCTCGATCTCCCAGCGCTGGGCCTCGGCGAGGGTGCCGATGCCCGCGTCGACCAGTGCGGCCGGGCCCGCTCCCAGCAGCACCGGCGCGATGTAGGCCAGGACGCGGTCCACGCGTCCGGCGGCGATGAACGCCCCGGCCAGGTGCGGCCCCCCTTCGAGCAGCAGGTCGACGACGCCGCGCTCGGCGAGCTGCGCCAGCGCCGCGTCCGGGTCGCCGCCCGGCAGGTGCACGGTCTCGGCCGAGGCGTCGGTGATCCGCGCGCCGACCGGGAGCGGCCGGTCGCCGAGGACGACGCGCAGCGGCTGCCGCGGCAGCGGCTCGCCGTCCGCACCGCGGGCGGTCAGCTGCGGGTCGTCGGTGAGCACGGTGCCGGTGCCCACCGCGATCGCGTCGACCGCGCCGCGCAGGCGGTGCGTCTCGGCGCGCGAGACCGCGGAGCTGATCCACTGGCTCGTGCCGTCGGCGGCCGCGGACCGGCCGTCCAGGCTGGCCGCGTACTTCCACGTCACGTGCGGGCGTCCGGTGCGGGCGAAGTGCAGCCACGCGCGCAGCGACCCCGCGGCCGCCTCGGCGGCCCGCACTCCCGAGCGCACCTCGACCCCGGCGGCGCGCAACCGCTCGGCGCCGCCGGCCCCGGAGGGGTGCGGGTCGGACACGGCGTGCACGACGCGGGCCACGCCCGCGTTCACGAGCTCGTCCACGCACGGCGGGGTGCGCCCCGCGCGGGCGCAGGGTTCCAGCGTGACCACCGCGGTTCCGCCCGCCGCGCGCGCACCGGCCTGCTCCAGCGCGACGACCTCGGCGTGCGGCCCGCCGGGCGGGCGGGTGGCACCGCGCCCGGCGACGCGCCCCTCGGCGTCGAGGACGACGCAGCCGACGGGCGGGTTGGGGCTGGTCGAGCCGCGCACGCCCCGGCCGAGGTCGATCGCGTCGAGCATGACCGCGTCCCAGGCGTCAGCGCCCGCGCCGGCCCCGGCGGGGGCGATGGACCGGTCCTGCGGTTCCCGCTCGTGCACGGGTCACTGCCTCGCGTGCGCGAAACCCGGCGCGGCCTGCTCGCGCAGCGCGCGCACGGCGCGGGCGGGGTCCTCGGCGCCGTAGACGGCGGAGCCGGCGACGAAGCAGTCCACGCCCGCTTCGGCTGCCTGCTCCACGGTGTCGTTGTTGATGCCGCCGTCGATCTCGACGAGCAGGTTGAGGTGGCCGGTGTCGACCATCCGCCGCGCGGCGCGGACCTTCTCGAGCACGTCGGGCATGAACTTCTGCCCGCCGAAGCCCGGTTCCACCGACATGACCAGCAGCGTGTCGTAGTGCCGCAGCACGTCCACGTACTGCTCGAACGGCGTGTTCGGCTTGATCGACAGGCCCGCCTGGGCCCCGGCCGCGCGGAGGTTCTTCGCCAGGGCGACCGGGTCCTCGGCGGCTTCGACGTGCACGGTCACGTTGTGCGAGCCGGCCTCGGCGTAACCGATCGCCCACTGGTCCGGGTCGTCGATCATCAGGTGGCAGTCCAGCGGGATGTCGGTGGTCTTGAGCAGTGATTCGACCACCGGCAGGCCGATCGTCAAGTTCGGCACGAAGTGCGCGTCCATCACGTCGACGTGGACCCAGTCGGCGCGCTGGCCGGGCTCGCCGTCGATCGCGGCGAGCTCGTCGGCGAGCCGCGCGAAGTCGGCCGACAGGATGGACGGGGCGATGAGCGGTTGGGCGGTTCGCTGTCCGTTCGACACAGCGGGATTGTAAATCCCGCTTCCGGGTACATCCGGCTCCGGCCGTCCGCGGGAGCGCGCGGAAGCTCAGGCGGCCGCTCGCGCACCCCGCACCCGGGCCCGCCGCCTCCTCCGATGGGGCCGCTGCACTGGGAATCCTCAGTCCCGGGACGCCTCAGTCCGCGGGCCAGCTGTACTCGAGCTCGTAGCGGTCGGCGGGCATGATCATGTCGTTGCACTCGACCACGCGCGCGCCGGAGTAGGCCAGCCGCCGCACGTGCAGCACCACGGTGCTGCTCAGCGCCGAGCGCTCCGCGCTCGTGGCCGCCCTCCCGCCGACGCTCTCGGCGAACCGGGTCAGCCCCACCGACTCGTCCAGCCGCGCGTAGGCACCGCCGGTGCCGGTGTCCGCGGTTTCCAGCGCCGTGCCGCGGGTGACCGCGCGCGGCAGGCGGGAGGTGGCCAGCTGCACCGGTTCGCCGTCGGCGCGCAGCACGCGGTCGCGCACGCAGACGTCCTCCTCCGGGGCGATGCCGAGCACCGCGGCGTAGTCGTCCCCCGCTGCTTCGAACCGGACCTTGACGCTGCTCGAGGCCCGGAAACCGTACCGGTCGGCCTCGGCGAGGAAGGCCGCCGCGTTCGCCTGCCGCCGGGCCCGCGACAGCCGTTCCTGCGAGTTGACCCGTGTGATCCGCTTCGGTGGCGCCACCACGACCCCCTTTCCGCGGGCACCGGTGAGCACTCCTTCGTCCCGGAGCTCGTCGAAAGCGGAGCGGATCGTGATCCGGCTGACGCCGTAGAGCTCTCCGAGCTCCGGTTCGCTGGGCAGGAGCGCACCCGGTGCGTACTCCCCCGCCGCGATGCGTTCCCGGAGGTCCTCGGCGATCTGGGCGTACTTGGCAGCCATGTCCGTCCCGCGCACCCGAATTGCCCGCGCCTGCGCGTGTTTCCGCGGCTGCCCCCAGCGTGCAGCAGCCGCGGCGGTGCGGAAACGTCCAGTCGGGTGCGACCGGCCGGGGTGCCGGGACGGGTCGGCTGCGGCGGGTATCAGCCGCGGCGCTGCCGGCGCCGCACCACCGCGTAGACCGCCAGCAGCAGCACCAGGAACGGCATCCCCGCCTGCCAGGCGGTGGCGAACTGCTCGGTGAACGGCATCGTCGCCAGCACCGCGACGAGGAACAGCATCGCCAGCACCGTGGTCACCGGCGTACCCGGCAACCGCACCGAGGAGGCGGGCATCCCCTCGGCGCGGCGCCGGCGGCGGAACGCCAGCTGGCTGGCGAACACGATCAGCCACGTCACCAGCGCGCCGAACAGCGCCAGCCCCACCATGAACGGGAACGCCGTCTCCGGCGAGACCGCGGAGACGATCGCGGCCAGCACGAGTCCCACCGCGGACAGGCCCAGCGCGCGCCGCGGTGCCCCGTTGCGGCCGACCCGGGCGAACCAGCGCGGGGCGTACCCGTCGAGGGCCAACGAGTGCCCCATGCGGGAGGAGACGTACAGGTTCGTGTTCACCGCCGAGAGCGCGGCCGTGAGCACGACGAAGTTCATCACGCCCGCCGCGGCGGGGACGCCGACCATCGCGAACAGCCGCACGAACGGGCTCTGCAGCACGTCCTCCTCGGTGGAGACCTGGTTCCACGGCAGGATCGCCACCACGACGAACATGCCGAGCACGTAGAACAGGGCCAGCCGCAGCACCATCCCGCGGGCCGCCCGCGGGACGTCCCGGCCCGGGTCCTGCGACTCGGCCGCGGCCACCGCCACGGCCTCGGTGCCCAGGTAGGAGAACGTGACGATCGTCAGCGCCAGCCACACCGCGCCCACGCCGTTCGGCAGGAAGCCGCCGTGTTCGGTCAGCGCGGCCAGCCCGAGGGGTTCGCGGCCGGGCAGGCCGAGGAAGATGCCGGCCAGACCGATGGCGATGAACGCGATGATCGTGACGACCTTGACCATCGCGAACCAGTACTCGAACTCGCCGAAGAAGCGCACCGCGCCCGCGTTGACCGCCAGCAGCAGCGCGGAGAAGAGCACCACGGGCAGCCACAGCGGCAGGTCCGGGTACCAGAACTGCACGTACAGCCCCGCCGCGACCACGTCGCTGCCGATGTTGACCACCTGGGCGGCCCAGTAGATCCAGCGCTGCACGAACCCGGCCGACCCGCCGAGGTAGCGCTGGGCGATCGGGCCGAAACCCCCGGCTTCCGGGTGCACCACGACCATCTCGGCCAGCGCGTACGCCAGCGCCAGCGCGACCAGCGCCGCGACGAGGTAGGCGATGAGCACGGCCGGGCCGGCGATGGAGACGGCCAGGCCCGAGCCGAGGAACAGCCCGGTCCCGATCGCCCCGCCGACGGCGAGCATCGTCACCTGGCGGCCGTTCAGCTCCCGCCGCAGTCCCGGCGACGCCGTCTCCTGCTGCGCGTGCGCGGTGTCGTCCACAACGACTACCCCTCCGCTCCCCGCGCGTCGGCGATGTCGAGGTGGATCGGAGTGCCCTCCGCGACGGTGCGGCTGACGGTGCAGTACTTCGCGATGGCGCGCTGCACCGCAGCGACGAGCTTCTCCCGCTCCTCGGCGTCGTCGATCTCGTCGAGCGCCGCGCGCAGCTGCGTCCGCACGGTGGCGAACCGGTGCTTGTCCTCCGGGTTCTTGGTCCGGTCGGCGTCGACGGTGATCTCGGCGTCCTCGCCCAGGCGCCGCACGAGCAGGTTCTCGCCGGTCACCGCCGAGCAACCGGCGATGGCCGCGAGCAGCAGCTCACCGGGGGTGAACGCGCCGGGCGCACCTTCGCGGCCGATGGCGACCTCGGCGCCGCGCTCGTTGACGGCCGTGAACGCGTGCTCGCCGGTGCGGGTCACGCGCACCGGGGTGCCCGCGGCGCCGCCGCTCGCGCCCCCGGCGCCCGTCCCCGGGGATTCCGTCCCCGCGGCCGCAGCGGACTGCTCGGACATCACCATCACCTGCTCCTTCCTGTCGGCGGGCGGCCGCGCCGGGCGCGGCGGCCGCACCGCGGAGTTCCCGCACCGCGGAGTTCACCCGCCGATGTCCTCGTTCCACAGCTCCGGGCGCCGCGCGATGAAGTCGGCCATCATCCGCCGGCACGCCGCGTCGTCGAGGATCCCCACGCGCACCCCGTGCTGGGCCAGCCAGTCGTGCCCGCCGTGGAAGTTCCGCGCCTCCCCGATCACGACGTGCCCGATGCCGAACTGCCGGACCAGGCCGCTGCAGTACCAGCACGGCGACAGCGTGGTCACCATCGTCGTTCCCGCGTAGGAGCGCTGCCGTCCGGCGGCGCGGAACGCGGCGGTCTCCGCGTGCGCCGAGGGGTCGTCGTCCTGGACGCGGCGGTTGCGCCCGCGTCCCAGCAGGTTTCCGTCCGCGTCGAACAGGGCCGCGCCGATGGGGATCCCGCCTTCGGCCTCCCCCGCCCGGGCTTCCCGCAACGCGGCGTCGAGCCACTCGGCCCACCGCCGCGCCCGCTCCGGCGCGGGGACGTGCTCAGCGCTCATGGTTCTCACCGCTTCCGCAGCAACGCGCAGTACATCGCGTCCGTGCCGTGCCGGTGCGGCCACAGCTGCACCCCGGGCCCGTCCCCGAGATCGGGCACCCCGGGGAAGTGCGGGCGCGCGTCGAGCTGCTCCACGTCCCCGAGCTGGACCACAGTGGACACCACTCCTCCGGTCTCGGCGAGGTGCGGCGAGCAGACCACGTAGGCGAGGACACCGCCGGAGCGGGTCAGGCGCACCGCCGAGCGCAGCAGTTCCCGCTGCAGCTCGGTGAGGTCCCCGACATCGGACGGCTGCCGCCGCCACCGCGCCTCCGGCCGGCGCCGCAGCGCGCCGAGCCCGGTGCACGGAGCGTCCACCAGCACCCGGTCGTAGCCCGGCTCGAGCCCGGGGTCACGACCGTCCACTTCGTACACATTCACCGAGAGTTCCTCGGTGGCGCGGCGCACGAGGTCCGCGCGGTGCGACGCCTGCTCCACCGCGTCCAGCTGACCGCCGTCCATCGTGACCAGCGAACCGAGCAGGTTGGCCTTGCCACCCGGGCCGGCGCACAGGTCCAGCCAGCGCTCGTCCGGGCCCGCACCGAGCTCGGCCTTGGTCAGCGCGACCGTGACGAGCTGGCTGCCCTCGTCCTGCACCCCGGCGAAGCCCTCCTGCACCGGCTCCAGGTCGCCGGGATCGCCCGCGCCGGCCTCCAGCCGCACCCCGTACGGCGAGTACGGCGCGGGATCACCACCGGTGACCGCGGCGAGCTCGTCGGCGCTGATCTGCCCGGGACGGGCGACGAGGTGCACCTCCGGGCGCGCGTCGTCGGCGGCGAGCACGTCGCCCAGCTCCGCCGCGGAGCCGAGCGCGTCGGCGAAGGCCTGCGCGATCCACCGCGGGTGGGCGTGGCGCACGGCCTGGTTCCCCACCGGGTCCTCCGCCGCGTCCGGGGCGACCTCGTCGATCCACCCCTGCTCGTCGTGCTTGGCCGCCTGCCGCAGCACCGCGTTGGCGAACCCGCCCGGCCGATCGCCCATGATCGCCCGCACCAGGTTCACGGTCGCGCCGACGGCAGCGTGCGTGGGGATGCGCGTGCGCAGCAGCTGGTACACGCCGATGCGCAGCGCGTCGAGCAGCTTCGGCTCGATCTCGCCGAGCGGGCGCGAACTGCACTCGCCGATGATCGCGTCGAGCAGGCCCTGGGCCCGGCTGGCGCCGTAGGCGAGCTCGGTGGCCAGGGCCGCGTCCCGACCGGTGATGTTGCGCTGCCGCAGCAGGTTCGGCAGCGCCAGGTTGGCGTAGGCGTCGCGCTCCCGGACCGCGCGCAGCGTGTCCAGCGCGGCCAGCCGCGCGGGGTCCTTCTCGCCACCGGAGTGGTGGCCACCGCCGGAGCTCTGGCCCTTCCCACCGGACCGGTCGGGCTTGCCGGCCCGGTGGCCGTTGCCGCCGGAGCGCGCGTCGCGGCGCGGTCCACCCGTCCGACGGTCCTTGCCGCGGTCGTTCACGTCAGCTGCTCTCCTCGTTCGATCCGCGTTCCGCGCGCCCAGTCCGGCGCGGACATGCGCTTCTTGCCCGGAGCCTGCACGTCACCGAGCTCGACGGCATCGGTGCCGGTGCCCACGAGCACGCGCTTGCGCTCCACCGCGATCTCGCCCGGTGGCAGTCGCGGCCGATCGGGCAGCGGGCGCACCGGTCCGAGCTTGAACCGCTCCCCGTCCCGCCAGGCCCACGCGCCCGGCTCGGGCGTGACCGAGCGGATGAGCCTGTCGACCAGGTGGGCCGGCCGGGTGAAGTCCACCTTGGCGTCCTCGACGGTCACTTTGGACGCGTAACTGACGTCCTCGTCCGGCTGCGGCTGGGCCTGCAGCACGCCGTCCTCGATTCCGTCCATCGTGGACTCGAGCAGGCGCGCGCCGGACTCGGCCAGGCGGGCGAGGAGTTCGCCCGCCGTGTCGCGCGCTCCGATCTCCTCGGTCACCACGCCGAACACCGGTCCCGCGTCGAGGTCCGGCACGATGCGGAACGTGCTCGCCCCGGTGATCTCGTCGCCGTGCCGCAGCGCCGCCTGCACCGGCGCCGCCCCGCGCCAGGCCGGCAGCAGGGAGAAGTGCAGGTTGACCCACCCGTGCCGCGGAACCTCCAGCGCCCGCTGCTTGAGCAGCGCGCCGTAGGCCACCACCGGGCAGCAGTCCGGGCCGATCCCGGCCAGCCGCTCCAGGAAGGCGGGATCATCGGCCCGCTCCGGGGTGAGCACCTCGAGGCCGTTCTCCTCGGCGACCTTGCCCACCGGGGAGCGCTCCACCCTGCGCCCCCGGCCGGTCGGCGCGTCCGGCCGCGTCACCACGGCCGCGACCTCGTGCCGCGGCGAGGCCAGCAGCGCGCGCAACCCCGGTACGGCCGCCTCGGGCGTTCCCGCGAACACCAGCCGCATGTCACTGCCCCCCGAACAACGGATGCGGGTTCTGCTTGATCACCGGTTCGGCTCCGTCGAACCACTCGGCCCGCCCGATCTCGCGCAGCGCGCGCTCGCGCGTCGCCCGGTCCAGCCGGTCGACGAACAGCACCCCGTCGAGGTGGTCGGTCTCGTGCTGGATGCAGCGGGCGAGCAGGTCGCTGCCCTCGACCTCGACCGGTTCGCCGTGCATGTTCCAGCCCCGCGCCACGACCCGGCGGTACCGGAGGCAGTCCCAACCCATGCCCGGGATCGACAGGCACCCCTCGGGGCCGAACTGCTCCTCGTCACCGACCACGTCGAAGCTCGGGTTGATCAGGTGCCCGGCGAAGCCGTCGCAGTGGTAGGTGAACACGCGCAGCCCCACGCCCAGCTGGGGAGCGGCCAGACCGGCTCCGCCCTGCTCCTCCATCGTGTCCCACAGGTCCCGGACCAAGGTGCGCAGCTCCCCGTCGAAGTCGACGACCTCCTCGGCGGGAGTGCGCAGCACGGGGTCGCCGAACAGGCGGACGGGCTGAACTGTCACGGGGGCTCCTGGGGATCGACGCGCGGTGACTGCCCACCGAGTCTACGGAGCCGCCACCGCGGAGGGCGTCCGCGGGTGCCCGCCCGAGGCACCGAACGCCCCGGGCGGGAGCGCGGCCGATCACGGCGCGGGCGCGGGCACGACCACCTCCGCGGAGCCGCCGCCGCGCCGGGTCGGTTCGGCGGCGGCGACCCACCGCCCGTCGGGCAGGCGGCGCACACCTGTCGCCGCGCCGATCTCGTCCGCCTCCGCGAAGCGGTGCCCGCGAGCCCGGAGCTCCGCGGCCTCCGGCCGGGCGAGGAACGCCGGTTCGGCGTCGGTCTCGGACTCGTTGCGCTGCGAGATCCGCGGTGCGGCGATCGCCTCCGCGAGCGTGCGGCCGCGGTCGAGGTGCTCGGTGAGCAGCTGCGTGACGGTGGTGATGATCGTCGTCCCGCCCGGGGTTCCGAGCGCCGCCACGGGCCGGCCGTCCTCGGTGACGATGGTCGGGCTCATCGAGCTGCGCGGTCGCTTGCCCGGTTCCGGCAGGTTCGGGTCCGGCACGCCGGGCGCGTGCGGGGTGAACGAGAAGTCGGTGAGCTCGTTGTTGAGCAGGAAGCCCCTGCCGGGCACGGTGATCCCGCTGCCGCCGGTCTGCTCGATGGTCAGCGTGTAGGAGACGACGTTGCCCTCGGCGTCGGCGACCGTCAGGTGGGTCGTGCTCGGCCCCTCCGCATCGGGGCGCTGCGGTGCGGTACCGCCCCGGCAGTCCGCCGGGTCCCGCGGGTCGCCCGGGGCGACCGGGGTCGGCAGCGCCGCGCCGTCGTCGATGAGGCACTCCCGCGCGGCGGCGAACCGATCGCCGAGCAGTTCCTCGGTGGGCACGTCGGAGTAGGCGGGGTCGCCGACCCACCGGTTGCGGTCGGCGAAGCCGATCTTGGTGGCCTCGGACAGCCGGTGCAGGTAGCTCGTCCGGTCCATGCCGGACAGGTCCGAGCGCTCCAGGATGTTCAGCGCCTCGCCCACGGTGGTGCCGCCGGAACTGCTCGGGGCCATGCCGTGGACCTCGCGGCCGCGGTAGGTGGTGCGCGCGGGTTCGCGCTCCGCGGCGCGGTAGTCGCGCAGGTCCTGCCGGCTCATCCCGCCCGGGCGGACGGTGCGGTCCGCGCCGGGGCGCACCGGCGGGTCGTTGACGGTGTCGACGACGTCGGCGCCGATCGGCCCGTCGTAGAACGCTCCCACCCCGTCGCGCGCCAGCATCCGGTAGGTCTCGGCGAGGTCGGGGTTGCGCATCCGCGTGCCGACCTCGGGCGGTTCGCCGCCGGGCATGAACAGCTCAGCCGTCGCGGGGAAGTCCCGGAACCGCTCGGCGTTCTCCCGCGTCTGTTCGCGGAACGTCTCGTCGACGGTGAACCCGTTGCGCGCCAGGCGTTCCGCGGGCCGCAGAACCTCGGAGAGGTCCTCGCTCCCCCAGCGGTCGAGCGCCTCCTGCCAGAGCATCGGCGTACCGGGCACGCCGACGCTCAGCCCGCTGGTGATGGCCTCGTCCCGCGGCATCGGCCGACCATCCACTGTGAACATGCGTTCGTGTGCCGCGGCCGGGGCGGTCTCACGTCCGTCTATCGTGGACACTTCTCCGGTGTCGGCGTCGTAGCGCACGAAGTAGCCGCCCCCGCCGACGCCCGCGGAGTACGGTTCGGTCACCCCCAGCGCCGCGGCCACCGCCACCGCCGCGTCGGTCGCGCTCCCCCCGCGGCGCAGCACGCCGATGCCCGCGCGCGTCGCGTCCGCGTCCACGCTGGAGACCGCACCGCCGTACCCAGCGGCCTCGGACCGCTTCGGCGGCGCGGGCACGTGCCGCCCGGCCCCACCGGTCGCCGCCGGCGTCGCCGACACCGTCAACACCCCCGCGCACAGCAGCCCGATCAGCACCCGTCCCGTCGACATCCGCACCTCCACCGAAGCAGTGATCTCCCAACTCTGCCCACCACCGCCCGCGCGCACAACAGCACGCACCGTGCAATCGAGGATGCTCCGGACAGGGCACCGGTTCCCGAGGACCGGGCGTCCGCGCGGAGCGGGCTCGGGCGGGCCGGCACCCGCGCGAACTGGGCCTCCGCGCGAACTGGGCTAGGGTCGGTGGCATGACCACGATCGGAAACAGCGACCTCGACGTGTTCGGCCTCAACCTCGGCGGCAACGTCTTCGGCTGGACCGCCGACGAGGAGCAGTCCTTCGCCGTGCTCGACGCCTACACCGCGGCGGGTGGCAACTTCATCGACACGGCGGACGTGTACAGCGCGTTCGCCACCGGCAACTCCGGCGGCGAGTCCGAGACGATCATCGGCGACTGGCTGCGGCGGCGCGGCCGGCGCGACGACGTCGTCCTCGCGACCAAGGGCGGTGCGCTCCCGCCGAACAACGGGACCACCGCACCGGCGATCCGCGCCGCGGCCGAGGACTCGCTGCGACGGCTGGGGACCGACCACATCGACCTGTACTACGTGCACTTCGACGACCCGTCGGTACCGGTGGAGGAGACCCTCGGCGCGCTCGACGAGCTCGTCCGCGCCGGCAAGCTGCGCCACATCGCCGCGTCGAACTTCAGCGCCGAGCGGCTCGACGCGGCGCTGCGCGCGGCCGACCGGGACGGGCTGCCCCGCTACGTCGCGCTGCAGCCGCACTACAACCTCGTGGAGCGAGACTACGAAACCGAGCTGGCCGACCTGGCCCACCGGGAAGGGCTCGGCGTGCTGCCGTACTACTCGCTGGCCAAGGGCTTCCTGACCGGCAAGTACCGCACGAACGACGGCACCGCCGACGGGCCGCGCGCGGAAGGCGCGCTGGCCTACCTCGACGAACGCGGGCAGCGCGCGCTGGCCGCCCTCGACGAGGTCGCCGCCGCGCACAGCAGCACCCCGACGGCCGTGTCCCTGGCCTGGCTGCGGCAGCAGCCGAGCGTGACGGCGCCGATCGCCAGCGCCCGCGACCTGCACCAGCTCGAAGCCCTGCTGGCCTCGGTCGAGCTGGAGCTGACGCAGGAGGAGCTGACCCTGCTGTCCAAGTCCACGGGCTGAACGGCGAGCGGTGCCGGGACCTCGCAGGAAACCGCCCTCGCAGGAAACCGGGAGTCCCGCAGCGGGCGGAGCGGGCCCAGCAGGCGCAGCGTCTCCGGCGCCCGCTCCGCAACCGCCGGCCCGCCCCGGCCGGTGCTGCCGGGTGATGCGAGCGGGCGCGCATCGAATGCCCCGATTCCGGCCCTCCCGTCGGCGCGGGGTTGTGCAGTGCTCTCCGGACCAGGCACTGATCTCTCGAACTCCAGCAGAGAAACTGCGGATGATCCAACGCAGAGCCACGGACCTGCGCGAGTTCGCCGGCCCGGCCGAGGACGAGGTCGGCCAGAAGATCAAGCAGTCCCCGGGGAACATGGCCGGCGAGGAGCCGGGCCAGCTCGCCTGGGGCGTCGACAAGACCATCGATCGGCTGCAGAGCCAGATCGAGCAGCTGGAAGCCGCCCAGCGCGACCACCGCGCCTCCGACGACGAAGCGACATCCCGGCAACTGTGAGGACCACGACCGTGCTCCGCCGCACCACCCCCGGCACCACCGCGGTGCTGGCCGCGCTCGCCTCGCCGGCTGCGCCCTGCCCACCGAGGTGCAGGGATACCTCGCCAACCACAAGGGCCGGCAGAGCCGCCTCTGCTCCACGGACGTCGGCGTCCCCGACAGCGCGTCGTTCCGCCTCGACTTCGCACGTTGCGCAAGCAAGGCACCCGAGATGCAGGACCCCTGCGGCTACGCCGACACGATCGCCGCCGAGGTCCTCGAGAACATCCCCGACGCCTGAGGCACGTGCCGCCGCTCGGTCGGGGGACGAGCCCGCCGCCGCGCTGAGCGCCCGGCGTCGGGTCGCAGCAGCGAACCGCAGCAGCGGCGACCGCTAGATCATCTCCAGCGGGTCGAGTCGGACCCGCAGCTCGCTGGCCTTCCGCGCGGCCCGCGCGACCTGCGCCGCGTGCAGGGACTGCGCCAGGGCTCGGCTTTCGCTCCGGTCCACGCGCACCAGCAAGCGCTCGCGCTCGTCCTCCTCGTCGGCGGCGCTCGCGCCCGCGATCTCGCTGAGCGGCACGGGGCCGAGCACCTCGGCCGTGTCGGGCAGTTCGGCCGAGTCCACGAGGGACTCCACGGCTTCGGGAGTGCCGTCGACGGCGGCGACGCGGCGCGCGGGCGGGAATCCGAGCTGCTCGCGCTCGGCCAGTTCCAGCTCCGCGTACCACCCCGGATCCCAGCGCACCAGCGCCTGCACGGGCTGCAGGTCGGAGTCGGCCATGACGACGACGCGCCCGCCCGCGCTCGCCGGGCGCACGAGGGCCGCGGCGGTGAACCACAGCCGCAGCGCGGTCTCGGTCGCCCGCAGTTCCGGCCTGCCGAGCAGGGTGCTGCCGTCGAGCAGCAGCGCGGCCCCGTAGCCGCCCTCGGCGGCCGGTTCCGCCCCCGGTGTCGACACGATCAGCGCGGGTCTCGCGGGCACGGTGGCCAGCACGTCCCCCGCACCCGAGGTGCGCACGGGCACGTTGCTGAACGCGCGTCCGAGCTCCTCGGCGGTGCGCTCGGCGCCGACGGCGACGGCGCGCAGCCGCCGCGAGCCGCACTGCGGACAGCGGAACGCGGCCTCGGTCGCCCCGCACCACCGGCAGGACGCGGGCCGCGCCCCGCCGTCGCCGTGCGACAGCGCCAGCGGTCCGGCGCAGTGGCGGCAGCGGGCGCGTTCCCGGCAGTCGGCGCACGCCAGGGCCGGCACGTAGCCCCTGCGCGGGACCTGCACGAGCACCGGGGCCTCGCGCTGCAGCGCTGCGCGGGCCGCGTCGAAGGCCACCGACGGCAGGCGGGCCGCGCGGGCAGCGGGATCGCGGGCGAGCTGGGAGTCGTGCTCACCGATGGCGGTCATCCGCGGGGACGCGGCGCGCACGGTGCCGCGGTCGGCGGTGATCTCCGGTGCCCAACCGGACTCGACGAGCAGCTGCGCTTCCGCGGTGCGGGCGAACGCGCCCACGAGCAGCCCGGCACCGCTGCTGTGCGCGCGGTGGGTGAGCACGTCCCGCACGTGCGGATAGGGCACCTGCGGGTAGCTGTGCAGCTCGTCCCCGTCGTCCCACACGGCGGCGAGACCGAGGTCGCGCACCGGCGCGAACATGGCGCCGCGGGTGCCGACGACGACGCGGGCGCAGCCGCGCAGCACCGCCAGCCACCGCCGGTACCGCTCGGCCGGGGGCAGTTCCCCGGTCAGCGCAACCACCCCGCCGGTGCCGAGCAGCTCGACGCAGGCCTCGTGCAGCCGCGCCAGGTCGCGGTGGTCGGGCACCACCAGCAGCGCACCCCTGCCGGAGGAGGCCGCCGTGGCAGCGGCCTCCGCGAGCCGCCGCGGCCAGTCCTCCCCCGGCAACGCCTGCCACACGGCGCGGGGGCCGCGCTCACCGGCGAGCGCGTCGAGGAAGGCGGGACCGCGGGCGTAGCGCTGCCACGCCTCGGCGGCGGGACGGGCGGGCGCCGCGGCGGGCCCGGTCGGCGCGGTCCTCTCCCCCGAGGGCGATCGCGGAGGCACGGCCAACCGCACCACGTCCGAGACCATGCCGCCGTAGCGGGCGGCGACGCCGCGGCACAGTTCCAGCAGCTCGGGGGTGAGCACCGGCTCGGCGGAGGCGACGCGCTCCAGCCAGGCGAGCTTGCCGGGGAAGTCGGTGCTCCCCGCGCGTTCGAGGACGAACCCGTCGGCGAGCTTGCCGCGGAAGCGCACCCGCACCCGGCAGCCCACCCGCGCCGACGCGGACAGGTGCTCGGGCACCCGGTAGTCGAAGGTGCGGTCCAGGTGCGCGGGCAGAGCGACGTCGACGAGGACGCGGGCGATCGGCAGGTGCTCCGCCGGAGTCCGCTGCTGAGCCTTCCCCCGCGTCGCCATGCTCCTTGCATACCAGAACGCGGCGGGGTGCCCGCGCGCACGCCCGGCGGAGCCCGCGCCGCCGCGGGCGCGCCGGCCGGGTGCGATACGGTTCCAGGTGTTTCACGTGGTCTTCTACCAACCGGAAATCCCCGGGAACACCGGCAACGCCATCCGCATGGCGGCCGGTTGCGGCGCCGCGCTGCACCTGGTCGAACCGCTGGGCTTCTCGGTGGAGGACGCGAAGCTGCGCCGGGCCGGCCTGGACTACCACGACCGCGCCGCGCTGCACGTGCACCGCGACCTGGCCGCGGCGTGGGAGGCGATCCGCCCCGGGCGGGTGTTCGCGTTCACGGTGCAGGCCGAGCAGTGCTTCAGCACCGCGTCCTACGAGGCCGGTGACGTGCTGCTGTTCGGTCCGGAGTCGGTGGGGCTGCCCACCGAGGTGCGCGCCGAAGCGACCCGGGAGCTGCGCATCCCCATGCGCCCCGGAATCCGCTCGATGAACCTGGCGAACTCGGCGGCGGTGGCCGTGTACGAGGCGTGGCGCCAGCAGGGCTACGCGCTGCCGTCCGCGGACGGGGTCACCGCGGCACCGGGGACCACGGCCAGCGGCCCGTCCACGGGCGCGTGACCGCAGCCCAGGCGCACGCGCCGACCACCAGCGCGACACCGAGGTAGGCGGGCCAGCCGCCGAACAGGTCCAGCAGCGAGGGGTTCTCCGGTTTCTCCGTGACGTAGCCGTAGTTGCTGCCCGCCCAGGCGTTGAACCCGAGCATCGCCAGTCCCCAGCACACCGTGACCAGCAGCGAGCGGCCGCAGTCCCACCACGTCGGCCGCATCCCGGCGCCCCAGGTGAGGAACACGGCCACCCACACGACGAGCAGGTGCTGGCCCCAGAACTCGACGAACACCCAGTGCGGGAAGTCCGGCGCGTCCAGCGCGGGCGTGACCACCGCCTGCGGGGTGAGCGTCAGGCCCCAGTAGTAGGTCAGCGCGTAGGCCCACTGCCGCCGCGTCCACAGCGCGTACGCCGCCACCGGCCAGGCCAGGTCGCAGAGGTGCAGCGGCAGCGAGTCCGCCACGTCCCAGCGGGGCGGCAGCATCCCCCACACCAGCAGCGGGAGCTGGAACGCGACGATCACCACCGCGAAGCCGCGGGCGAACGCGGTGCGGTGCGCGCCGAGCCGCCGGCCGAGCAGGACCAGCAGCACGGCCCCGACCAGCAGCAGCGCGATGAGCACCCAGTGCGACGGACCGTACGGTTCGAAGGTCCGCTGCACCACCGCGAGCCCGCCCATGCGCCCACGGTAAGCGCGGTGGAGCCTCCCGGTCAGCGCCTCAGCGCCCGAAACCTGCTGCCGGGGGTGTGCCGCTCAGGTTCTGCTGGTCGGGCCTGCTGGTCGGGGACCTGCCGGTCAGGCCGCCGCGGCCTGCTGCAGCGCTTCGACCCGGTCGGTGCGCTCCCACGGCAGGTCGAGGTCGGTCCGGCCGAAGTGGCCGTAGGCCGCGGTCTGCGCGTACAGCGGGCGCAGCAGGTCCAGGTCGCGCACGATCGCGGCCGGACGCAGGTCGAAGACCTCGTTGATCGCGGCCTGGATCTTGACCGGGTCCACGTTCTCCGTGCCGAACGTCTCCACGAACAGC